>ONIU01000069.1 GCA_900317935.1 uncultured bacterium | reverse complement strand
GGGCAATAATCAATGTCATTAGCCCAAGTAACAGTACCGTATTTTACGGAAACAGACTTGAAAAACTCTATATTGTTTAAAGGTTTAAAAGCCTTAAAATCTAAGAGTTTAGATGCATCAAATATCCGTTTTTCATTATTGTTGAAAGTTAAAAGCAATTTGTAATCATCTAAAGCCAAAACTTCAACAACTCTCGGACCCAGTTTTTCTCCATGAATATAGTTATCCATTTTATCTAAGAGGCTCAATTCTAATTGTTAAATACTCCCCTATTTAAGGGGAGATGTTGAGCTTTAGCGAAACAGAGAGGTTTTTATATGGTTATTTAAAATCCCCCTGTCATGCTACGCATGACATCCCCCTTTAAAAAAGAGGGTGTTTTTTAATACTTTATCATTCTGTAAAAGCTTGTCATTGCGGGGCTTCGTAGAAGCCGCGGCATTCTAGCTGTTATCTTAGAGTTGATTAAGCATTAGGCGCAATATTATACCACAAACCCCACCTATTTTCAAGGCTGCTAAAAATTGAAAATCTAAAATAAGGCAAGGTATCCCCCTACGCAATGAATTAAGAATTAGGAATTAAAAATTAGGAATTGAAGAGGGTTGAAGAGGAATTGAGAAATGAAAATTGAAAACTGAAAGTTTTAAAGACCCCTTTTGGTTTCCTAAACAAAAATACTCTGAGAATACATATAATAAAAACAATGACTATTTAAGCAAAGAGAACCAAGGATTAATCTGATTCGGTCACCCCTCCTCAAGTAGGGGGCTTTAGAACAAAACTATTCTGAAGCTAGATTTTTAACAGTGCGGTAGAGAAGTTCAGTGCCTTTTTGAATGTCTTCGTAATCTGTCCATTCTTCAGGAACATGGCTGCGACCTCCGCGGCTAGGAACGAATATCATTGCGACATCGCAAATCGAGCCCATAACCATTGCATCGTGAGCGGCACCAGAAAGCATACGTCTGGTAGAAATACCTGCTTTGGCTGCTTCGCTTTCCATAAGGCTTTTAATGTTTTCGTCCATTAGAACTTCTTTCATGGAAATCTTTTCTTTTATTTCGTAACTCAAACCTTGATTTTGAGCACAGCTTGTATCAAGAGACTTTTTCACAACATTGATTACCTTGTCGACATTTTCAAGGCTACGGCTACGACAATCAATTTGAAAATGAGTTTCATTTGCAACAATGTTGAAAGCACCTGGTTTCACGTTAATATATCCACAGGTAAAAACTGTGTTTTCTCCAATTTCAAGGGCTTTTTCTGTTCCAGCACAAACAGCCTTGGAACTGGCGAGGAAAGAGTCGGCTCTCATTGTAAGCGGCGTATTCCCAGCATGGTCTGATCTGCCATGAACAAATACATCGAAAATGCGCAAACCAGCTACAGACTCAACTATACCTATATTTATCTTTTCGTTTTCTAGAATTGGCCCCTGCTCAATATGAAGTTCTATAAAAGCCTTAATGCTACCAGTTTTTCTAATAGCTTCATCAACTTTTGAAGGGTCTAATCCATACTCTCTCATTGCCTGAGCAAAGGAAATACGGAAGTGCAACAAATTCTATGTTACGTTCTGGAACGAAGCCTTCTTCTTTCATCACTCTTGCAACTTCGAGTGCCGCAACAGTCCCAGCAGCACCATCGAAGCGTCCACCAGTCTTAACTGTATCAAAGTGACTTCCAGTCATCACTACTGGCTTTGATAAATCCGTGCCTTCAAAAACGCCAACTATAATTCCAACAGGGTCTTCATAAACCTCAAGCCCAATATTTTTCATTTCTGACATAATGTAATCTCTGGCACTGCACCACTCTTTTGTGTAAGTAAATCTTGTGCATCCTATTCCCTTAACACAACTGAACTTTGCAAGTTCCTCAATATCTCGTTGAATTCGGTCGACACGAACCTTGCAGTTTGACATCTTGTAATTCCTTTTTTATTTATCTACTTTTAAATGATTAGCAATTTTAATCATGGTTTATAACTACTATAGTGAACAGGAGCCAAAGCTATTCTAAAACCTATATGTCGAGCGACAATATAATCAGATTCTGGATATCTAGATGCACAACGGCAGGAATGAGCATCGTCATAAATACTACCTCCACGAATAACACTTCTTCCATTAGAGGCTATAGGGTCAACAAGTTCTTTTTCTTTTGGTAATTTATCTGGGTCTGGATGTGGTTCATCGTAGCACCATTCCCATAAATTGCCTAGCATATCGTATATTCCCCAGTTATTCGGTTGTTTAAGACCAGATCTATGAGCTTCTTTATATTTAATATTACTATTATACCAAGCTATTTTATCTAAATTAGGGCAAAAACCATTTTCAGTAGTTAACTCTAAATTATTATATAATGATGTTGTGCTACCAGCACGACATGCGTATTCCCATTGAGCTTCTGTTGGTAAAGTAAAAAAATATCCAGGTGGTAAATCGAAAGCATATTTTCTATTCATTGCTTCACATAAATCTAAGGCATTCTTTTTATTTGCGTTTTGAGCAGGTAAATCATTTGCTTTCCAAATGCCATAATAACCTTTTATGCCATATTTATTCATTAAATTACATGAAGTCAATTTTTTTGCAATATAAAAACCTTTTGATAAAGTAACTTTATATTGGTTTTCATTATTTTCTCTGCCTTTTTCATTTATAGGGCTTCCCATCATATAAGAACCTGCAGGACAATAAGCAAATTCTAAATCATCACTTTTTAATTTATTTAATAATTTATCAAAAATAGGTTTTAAATCATATTCTTTTAATTCTTCATTTTTACAATTATTATTGTCAAAATAACCAATAACATCTGTTAATATTGTTAATTGCTTTCCATTATCTCTTAAATGAAGTATTTTATTATACTCTCTAGCTTCCTCAATTAATTTAATTTTAGTTTCTAATTTGGAAGAAATACTATTAGTTATTTTCATCAATAAACCATTATAATCAATGCTACGTAATTCCAAATATTGTTGATTATCAGGCATTAGATTTGCAAGCATCCATAAAAATCTTCTATCTTTGAAACATTGTATTCCATAATTATCTTTTAAGTAGTAGAGAACAGATTTTAAACTATTTTTATCGTAGTTTACATCCATAGTTGTATCTTTCTTATAAAAGAAGAGTTTTTATTAATGCTTTACTAATTAATTATTTACAGTTCCGTGTCTAGCACACTTAATTTTACCCCCTGAAGTCAAATCTCCTTCAGTAGTGTAGTTACAGTCTGTTTCTGGTTTTGTTAATGCAGACTTAATGTAGTTTTCTTTAACGAGTTTATCGATATTAAGTGACTTCATGGGTGATTCATCATGATCAAAATTATACATTTTTACTGCAGCAGAATAAGTCCTCATATTTGCTAGACAAGCATTGGTTCTTGCAGAAGGTGATGAATTCAAATAACTATTTGAAGAACTTTTATCATTATTTGATTGCTTAAGAATAGCAATTTCTTCTTCTAAAGCTTTTATTCTAGCTTTAAGACTCTTAATTTCGTTATTAACTGCAACCATCCAGGACTTTAATTTTTCAGTTTCAACTTTTGATGTGTCTGCCGCATATAAAGAGAATTGTAAACAAACAAACAGATAAATCAATATTATTAACTTATTGTTTTTTTTCATACATATATCCTTAAAAACCGATTTTAGATTTACCAGAGCCATGATATTTACATTTAATTTCATTGTCTTCAATATAGTATTCGCATTTTTCATTTGGACCCTCAGGCTTTTTCCTTATAAAACGATTTTTTAATAATTCTTCAATATTTAAACTGGTCATAGGATTTTTTTCATTTTCCATATTATAAAAATCTACAGCGCCAGCTATGATTCTTTGATTAGCAAAACAAGATTTTTTAAAATCTTCCTCTAGAGCAAAACCGTGAGTTTTACATTCTATATAACCATTTTTAGATAAATCTCCATTGGTAATATATTTACAACCCTTATCAACCCAAGAAGGAACCTCTTTAACATTCATTTCCTTAAGAAAATCATCGTAATTAGTAGTTGTTAAATTCAATTGTCCACCATTTTGATAAGCTTTTTTATTTTTAACTAGAAAAAGGAAAGATTGATAAAGAAAACAATTATCTTTAGTACTTCCTTTTTTTATGACAGAACCATGTTCTTCACAATTCACAATCATGTTTTCATCCATACTATAGTGACAACCAGTTTCTATTAGACCAAAAGCACAAGCCATTTGAAAATAATTACCAGATTCTAGTAATTTTGTATCTAGTGACTTCATTGGAGAATCAGTATGGTCTGTATTATACATCATTACAGCTCTAACAATAGTTTCCTGATCTGTAAAACAAAATTTTTGTTTGTTTTCATCATCAGATTTATTATTATTTGTTTCCATTGCCATAAACATTGCTTTACCAAAATCTTTCATCCCTTTATCCAAAGCTTCCCGATCTTTTTTGCTCATTATACCACTGGAACTTATCGAAGATCCTCGACTGGAAATAGATTCAGAATAATATGATCCTGATACTGGACTTTTGGCTTCTACCTCATAAGAATCATTAGATTCTTCTTGTTTTATGTTTGATTTCTCTGTTTTTATTTTGTTTACATCCTCTTCTATACTATTAGTTTTTGCCTTCAATGATTTAATCTCTTTATTAACAGAAAGCATCCAATTTTTTAGTTTATTAGAATCTATATTTAGTTCTGTTCCGCAACAAGAATTAGCTAAATGAAGGAATATAAAACATAGGCTAATAAGTTTTATTCTTGCCATTTATTCTCCTCTTTTATATTTGATTTGATAACATATTTAGCAACAAAAAAATAATATAATAATTATTTATCAATTATATCAAGTTTCTCATTAGGCTTTTTATTAATCTGATCAGCTTTATTACCATTTTTTCTTATCTTTTTATGCGTTTTTAGCAAATCTTTTACCATATTTAAAGAATCAGTAACAAGAACTATTCGAAAACCCGTATAATCGCAATAAACATAGTGACCAAAAAAACAACAATAAGCAGAACGACAAATATCTGGATTAGATTCCCAGGCGCCTCCACGCAAAAATTTAACTTCTTCTTTACCTATATATCCTGATTCTTTACACCATTCCCAAACGTTTCCATGCATATCATAAATATCCCATGCGTTTGGTTCTTTTTTACCAACCGGATGAGTATTTCTTTCTGAATTAGCAATATACCAACCAACTTCATCAAGATTTGGACAAAATTCCTTTTCGGAAACTATATTTTTCCCATTATTTAAAGAAGTTGTCGTTCCTGCTCTACAAGCATATTCCCATTGAACTTGTGTTGGTAAATCAAATCTATAACCCTTAGGTAAAAAATTTTTAAACACAGAATTTAATATTTCACAAAATTCAACAGCATCGTCCCAAGATATATTTTCTACTGGTCTATCTTCATCATCTTTTTCTTGTAAAAAAGTTGAAGGATTATCACCAGTAATTGTTTCATATAAATTTTGAGTTACTTCATATTTTCCAATATAAAAAGGTATAGCAATTATTTCTTTGTGCTGCTTTTCTCTTCCTGGGGCACGGCCTAATTCATTTTCTGGACTGCCCATTATAAAACTGCCTGCAGGACATTCAACCATATTATTTATGATAGAATCGTAAATTATTTTTAATTTTTTTTCATCGTTTCTAGGCAGTACTTTCTCGCTAATCTTTTTTGATTTTTTCTTATTATAATATGCTTCACCTTCTATACTTTCTCCAACTTTAAATCCAAAAGCGTAGCAAAATGAGGAACCGATTAAAAAGAATACAAGAAAAACAAGAAACAATTTTTTCATGATTTTTTCCTAAGGTAATAAAATGTGATACTGAATAAAGAATACTATAAAAAACTTGTTGCCAAAACTTATATTTTAAATACTTTTCTTTATCAACTTCAAAAAACAATAATTGAAGTAAGAAAGAAGGGTTTGGTTTTGTGAAAAAGATAATATTAAGCGCATTGATGGCTGGAATATTCGTTTCGTCTGTTTCATTTGCAGGGTCTTTCTATAACCCTACAGAACATAGAAAAGCTCAAGTTAACAGAAGATGGAGCATTCAACCTCTATGTTGGCACGAAGAATTAGATGGACATTTTAAAATAGTTGAAAATAAAGATCCTGCCAGAGGCCAGATAGTCGATTTAGAAAGAGACACAGTAAATCTGGATAAAGAAAATTCTTTCGGAGTAAACTGTTCATATCAGGTTAGCCATAGAGGCCGAATAGAATTCAATTGTGTAAATGTTAAACACGACGGTAACTTAGGAATTGCCAGAATGTTTAAGGGTAAGAATTACAACGCTAACGCTAAGTTTAATATAGACAATAACATTTATGATTTATTGTTTAATTACGACTTCTGTCACAGCATTCATAAAGACGGTAGAGAAAAATATTATTTTGGTGGTATTTTTGGTGTTAAAGCATCTGACATAGATTTTGGCATATCAGGTCAGGTTATGAATCCAGGCGGACCTGCAACAATAGAATCGACAAGTTACTCAGAAACATTGCCCGTTCCTTATGTTGGTTTTGAATATGGAACTTTTATCGGAAAGCTTTATTATTTTAAAGCTGGTATTCGTTACATGGGCTTAAATATAAAAGATTATGATGCCACTCATTGCGATTATAATCTGGCATTTTCTTACCAGTTAAGCGGTGACGATTGTCTTCACGACCTTATGATGGATGTAGGCTATCGTTATATTAATTACGATGTTGAAGGAAAAGGCAACGACATAGATTTATCTTATAAAGGACCTTATTTAAGCTTCAATGTGCTCTTTTAATTGAACAATAACTGGATTGCAGATATAAAAGTCAGCAATCCAGTTTTTTTTATTTTAGAAAGTATATCGCAAACTTTTTCTTTTATTGATGAGGCTTTACAACAATTCATTTTTATAATTTTTATAATATTGTAACGTCTTCCAGACGTATTTATTTAAATTGGTTCTATACCTAGGGCGTTTTCAACGCCCTAGGTTATTAATGTTGCGACTTCCAGTCGCTTTTCAGAGAAGTAAAGTGTCTGAAAGACACTACATTAATAACCGTGGGTATCTAAAGATACCCACGGATTAGATATATATAATTATTGTACCTGGAAGGCACTACATCTTAAAACACTGATTATTAGCTAAAAAAGTTTGCGTTTGCCCTGGCCGTGTAATCGCTTTTACTTTCATACTTATTATATTTATGTTATATTTATTCAAATTATAAAGCTTATTTGCGGAGTTAAAAACGTGGCTTTAACAAAATTGCAACAAGAATTTAAAGATAGTGTTGGTTATAAAATAGAAGATACTTTTGCCAATATAAAAAGTAACTATTTCCAGCCAATAATAGAAGAAGAAAAGAAAATAATCGAAGATTACGAAAAATCATTATTCGGTAAAGTCGGCTGCGGCGGAGCTTTTTCTTACGGTTGTCTTATTCCTACAATACTTGGTTTCATTATTGTAACTGCTTTTAGTGGAAATCTTTATGTAAAAACACTTGTTTATACATTAATGCTTACTTTACCAGAATATTTCCTCATTGTCTGGTATAATAACATTGAATTTTACGACAAACACAAAGAAAGTACACCTAATCACATAAGAATCATTAGAGATTTATTGCTTCCTTTTACAGGAGTTATCTCTCAAGATATGAAAGACGACTCAAAAATAACATTAGTTACTAATCTAACAAAAATAAACTCGAAAAATAATGAGCTTACAGATAATCAAATTAGAGAAAAAGGCATAACAATAAAACACGGCCTTTCTGTTTACGAAAGTGATATTATGGATTTAACAGCCACAATGGCTGATGGAACGAGAATAAACTATAACCTTCACCAGTTATTGAATGAAGTTATAGTTTATAAAAAACGTGGAAATAAACATAAAGCAAAAGGTAAAATCACTTTGAAGGCTGTGTTTGCTATTCCAAATAAAGTCTATTCACCACTTCCTGAAGGTCAGATAGAAATTGGCAATTATCCAGCCTTGGTTAGTCATTCCGAAAAAATGCAAAAAATCGTTATCAAAGACGTTACAGAAGCAACAAGTTTAGATGAAGCTTCTATTAGGGAAAAAGCTATAGACATGATGGCAGCTGTCTATTCTGTCTTAGGGTAATAGAGGTTAATTATGAAGCTTAAATCACATTTTTTAATATTTTCTATTCTTTTTGTTATTAATTTGTTTTTGATTGGATCAGCTGTTTTTGATGAATCCTCTTCAGGTGGAAGTGGCGGTTATTCTTTTAAAAGAATAGTTCCAGATAAAGTTAAGTTCAAATCAGTAGACAAAGAAGAAGCTCTTGTAATAAAAACCAATAAAGCTTCAGGCACTACTAAGCTTGAAATCAATATGAACAATTTGAAAGGTGAACCTGTTAAGCTTGAACTTAAAGCAAAAGTAGACCCCAATAATCCTGCAAAAATAAAATATAAATACAAAGACGAAGATGATGATAAATCAACTTTTGTTGCAATAAAGTATCCTGGAATAAAAAAAGCCCAAGCAAATGGCACAGATACAGTTGAAGTCGCCTCAAACGAAAAAGCTACCAAAGAAGATAAAGACAGTTTCAAAATCTTTCTTGAAAGAAATGGAGCAGAAGCTCTTGTCTGCAAAGTCAAATTTGGTGATGGAAAGCTAAAAATAGGTTCGGATGAAGAACTTGCAACACCTACCTACGAAATAAAAAATACCCTTGAAAGAAAAAAGAAAGGTAATGTAGAAAAACTTAAAGTTTATCATAAAGGTAAATATGTTGCTTCAGTAAGCAGATCAAAAGAATCAGGTAAATATAAAGTTAAATTGATTAAAGAAGGCGAAGAAGAAAAAGAAGACTTATACAGCACAAAAGATTTGAATTATATGTCTTATTCTGTTGGTGTTATGGGTATAGAAGTTATGGATCCAAGACTAAGAGCGGTTATTGCAGCAGAAATACTGAAAAAGGAGAAATAAAATGGCTAAGTGTCAGGTAAAAACAGGATTTTTAGTTCTTAGAGACTGTGAAAATGAAGCATTAGATACTTGTACTATCTGCGGCTGCAATGTCTGCATGAAGCATAAAAGAGAACATCCGCAAAATCATCAGACTTGCTGTATAGACTGCTATGCAAAATCATTAGATGAAACCGAAGCTCCTATGCTAAATGACGGAAACCACTGTTGTTCCTGCGGTCAGGAAGTTATAGTTAAAGCAGGAAAAAATAATCCTTTAAACAAAGTCATAGACCCAGAAACCAATAAAGTTTACTGCCAAAATTGCTACGATACTCTTACTGGTGACACTTCAGACGAACCAATACTTGGTGCTGCTTTATTGCGCCATGATATGTATGAAGATGATTATTGGTATGGCTATAGGAACCACTATTACAGACGTCATCATTATCGCCCGTTATCCAGTGGCAGTCATCGTTATGGGGCTTTCAGAGAAGACGAAGTCAGAGCTTTCGACCCGAAGAATAATCCTCAAGAAAAAGGTATGATAGAGGATTCTAGCGACAAAGACAACGTTTTCGACAGCTGAAAAGCAAAATATCACAACTATTTCAATTCAAAAATAAAAAGAGGCTTATGCTTCTTTTTATTTTTTTCAACAAATTAAATCAAATACTTCTAATCTATATTTAAGAAATGCTTGCTTTATTATTTATAAAAAGCTAAAATTTTGTAATAAATATAAAAATGAATGGCGAATAATTATGAGTTTAAACAGCGAACAAAAAAGATTTGCATACGGAAGATATGATTTTAACGACAGAATACAATCTATTTTAGATTTTATGGATCCAGTTTCTAAAATGGACGTAAAAATAGAAGAGGTTAAAAGCAGTTCCGGGGCAATAGAATTCTTTACTCTTCTATTTCTTGCTTTAACAGTTGTTTTAACTTATGTATTTAAAAGCCAAATTGCTGAATACTTTAAAATTGCTCCAGAATTAATTACTTCTACAGTAATACCTGTATTAATTGGAGTTTTTGTAGTTTTCTTTGTTATATATGGTTTTATTTACTGGTCTCACATCAATAGAGACGTTGATAATGACCTAAACAACTTTATCATACCTTTTTTGCAGAAAGTCAGTAAATATATAAACAAAGAAACTTATATAAATCTTACTACAGATTTAAGCCAAAAATTATCTCGTAAAAACATAGTTCCCAGCGGAACTTACGCTGATTATCTGAATTTACACTGGTTCTCTGCCCAACTGCCTTTTGATAACAATATAAAGGTTTTTGTTGATTTAACTTATATCATTAATTGTTATGGAAAACTAGCATTAGTACACAGCGCGGATGCCTTTAAAGATTTAAAGATGAAAATCGAACTTCGATTCGTTTTTCCTAAAAAGACTAGTTTTGAAAAATTTGAATATATAGGTGCCAACTACATTCTTGATTGGAAAGAAACCTCTAATGAATATTCGCTTAGCGTTAAAACGGTTGAAGATTGTAAAGTAGAGTTTTACAGAGAAATCGACAAAACCTTAGGTCTTTTGTTTGACAATGATGCAGTTATTGATATTATCGACGACATTTATGCTAGAATTACAGGTTTCACAGGCTATTTGATGTTTAACAACAATATCAACGGTTCAATAGTTGAAGAAGTCGAAGAATCTGACTATGAAGAGTTAGAAAACATCAAAGAAAACAATGAAAACTTCTATAAAGGGCAGAATAATACTGAAAATCAGGGAATCACTAATGCTATAGCCGAAGCTAAAAAAGAAATTTCTGATTTCAGTAATCTTCATTTTGTTGAATCAGAAAACCAAGGAATTACCAATATTGCTGCTGAAGCAAAAAAAGAAATTTCCAAATTAAATAGCTTTGCGGATACAGCACCAAAGCTTCAAATAGTTGAAAAAAACATTGAAGAACCTAAAAAAGTTCAGTCTGATTTAGAAAAATTATTGGAATCTTAACATTTAACTCTTTTTGTAAGGTGTAAAAATAGCAGAGAAAACATTATATTACGGTTTTGGCGGTGGGTTAGGGCATATTACAAGATTTAATGCTTTTTGCTCTACTTTCAACATCAATCCCATTTTAATAACTGCAATATCAGATACTGTCATCAATAAACTTCAGATTTTTGCGCAAAAAATTCTGCTTTTCCCTCTAGGATTTGCTAACGATAAAACTGCTTTAAGAAACTGGGTTTGTAGACAAATCAAAGAGATTGAGCCGGACAAACTCATTATTGACGCTTTTCCTGGTGGCATATTAGGCGAACTGACTGATATGCCCGAACTCAAACAAATCAAGAAAATAGAATATATAGCAAGAATACTCAAAACAGATATATATCAAAAACGCATAAATGGGGAATTTCCAAAATTTTCTAAAATATGGAAGATAGAAGACTTAGGGGACAAGCAAAACATATTTCTGCAAAAACTTTCACAAGAAAACAATATTCCTATTAATAATTTAAAACTGATTTATCCTCCTTCTAATGCAGATTCCTCAATAGCTTTACCATCTAATTGCTGGTTAATTATTCATTCCGGGAATCAGGAAGAATTAAAAAATCTCTATGATTACGCAAAAGACACGGCTCTTTTAGAGAATGCCTCGCCAAACTTTGCTGTTGTTGGACAAATTCCAAGGCCAGATTTTCTGCCAAAACATATTCCATATTTTTCTGTTTACCCAATAACCTCTTTATTGAAAAAAGCAAGCAAAGTTATTTCTGGTGCAGGGTTTAATATAATGCAACAAATGTCTAACATGAAAGAAAAGCATATTGTTTTACCTTTTGAAAGAGCATTAGATGACCAGTTTCTTAGAGTAAAACTAGCTAAAAACAGTGGCAAAATATAACATATTCTCAAAAAGAGAAGCTTAAACTTCTACTTCTTTTGTTCCACCAAGAAATGTTGGAAGCGGTTTACCTTCTTTTTGCCATTGAGCGTATTCGGCAGTTGCAGCAAAAATGACATCACCAGCTGAATTTAAAGCGGTTTCGATGGAATCTTGAACAACTCCTATAATAAAACCAGCTGCTACTGCTTGCATAGCTACATCGCCAGAAACCCCAAACAAAGAGCAGGCCATAGGAATAAGCATCAAAGATCCTCCTGTAACTCCAGAAGTTCCGCAGGCTCCTAGGGTTGCTATGAAAGCTAAAACTAAGGCAGTTCCTAAAGATACAGGAATGCCCACTGTATTAGCTGTTGCAATTGCCATAACAGCGATAGTAACGGCGGCACCGTCCATGTTAATTGTGGCTCCTAATGGAATAGAAACAGAATACATTTCTTTATCCATGCCAAGTTTACGACATAATTCCATATTGACTGGAATATTGGCAGCAGAGCTTCTAGTAAAAAATGCGGTTAAACCAGATTCTTTCAAACATCTGAAAACAAGAGGATAAGGATTTTTCCGTAAAACTATAGCTACTAGCAGAGGGTCAACTATCAAGGCTACCACTAACATGCAGCCAACCAACAAAAGAAGCAGTTTCCCATAATCTGTAAAGATAGAAAGTCCATTAGTAGAGACATTGGTGTAAACAATGCCCATTATTCCGAATGGGGCAAGGTTAATTATCCATTTAACAATTTGAGAAACAATATTAGATAAATCTTCCATCATGGTTTTGGTTGTTGCATTAGCTAGGGTTTTTGCAGCAAATCCAAATACTACTGCCCAAAACAAGATACCTATATATTGCCCTTTGCCAAGAGCATCAATTGGATTTGAAACCATTGTTAAGAGCAGATTATTCAAAACCTGACCAATGCTTGTAGGGGTTGCCGCACCAGATGTTTTAGCTGATTCAGCAAGCACTATGGTTTGTGGGAAACAAAAGCTTCCAACAACTGCTACTACAGAAGCCAATAAAGTGCTTATCAAGTAAAGTGCAATTACTAGCCCAAACCTACTATCTAGTTTATCATTGCCTTTTGCTAGAGCAGAAACTACCAGAACAAAAACCAGCACTGGAGCAACAGCCTTTAAAGCTCCAACAAAGAGATTTCCTAAAAGTGTTATAAAAGATAAATCTTTAAAAAAGATTCCAATAACGGCACCAATCGTTAGACCAATAATTATTCTGACAATAAGACTTGTTTTATTGTATTTTTCTATTATTCCCATTTTTTCGCCCTATTCTTTATATAGAATTATTTTCTTAAAAATATTTATTTTTTCATAGAATTATGACAAAGTATTTGTTTTATCACAAGTATTAATAAATTTTTTTCATAATACTCATTAATTTTTTCACTACAAAAATACAAGGTTCAATATATATTATTTATGTTTTAAAGTCTACAGACTAATCATTGCAGAGTAGGGGAAATGAATTTTAATATCATTCTAAAATAGAAATTCGTGCAATCAAAATAGGTCTTATGCTATTATAAATCTGTTTAATTTATGATTTTATATAATTAGGATGATTTTGGAATGAAAAAAATAACGTTTATAATAATAGGTTTATTCCTTATTTTTTATTTGTGCGGTTGTGGTAATCAGGAAATAAAATCAAAACTCAAAAAAGTAGATAAAAGAGTTTACAATATAGGAAATGTTAAATATGTTGTCTATGAATTATATCCAGAATTAGTCGAATATATGAAAAATCAAACTGAATTGAAAAAAATATATTCAGAAGATAAAAAAATAGTATCTTATTGGTATGGTGGAAATTGCCCTTATGGCAATGCATTTAGCGATGCAATGAAAAAATTTATAAAAGATGAACATTATTCTGATTATTATAATTTTAATCCACAAGCACTTGTGTATTCGTCTCCTCATGTGTCATGGCCATCTGATGCTCCACAAGAAGTAATAGATAGAGAAATGTTCAAACTAGTATTATTTAATGATTTTATGACAGCTAAAGGAATGTTTTCTGTTATTAATCCCGCAAAAAATCAGGTTTTTACTGTTGATGGAGTTGGTTACGAAGAGGCTGCCCAGATAAAAAATATTCTTGATGAACTATTACTTTGGTAATTAAAACCTATAGCAGAGTAATAAAGCTTTTCAAGATAAATATCATTGCCTAAATTAAAAGACTGTTTGTTGTATCTTCGCTGTAATGTGAGCCAGAGAAATAAAAATTATCAAAAGTATTCTTGATTTCAGGCAGTTTTATAAATTGCTCCACTGGTATATTTTTATCTTTCATCAAAACACAGTTATCTGTTTCGTTTAGATGTGTCAGAAACAAAGACTTTTTTGCGAAATCAGCATCGTTATCTTTTATATCTTTTTGAACATCGGCAACAAATTCATTCATATTACCATGTCTGGCGTACCTTATTGCACCCTGCCATTCATTGGGTTCGTTAGTTCTGTCTATTTCAAGATTTCCTAATGTTTCTCTTGGGCACTGATTAGGCAATGTTCCTGCGCCATGCTTTGTTACATAAGTTCGTGAAACATAAATTGCTTCATCGAGAAAATATCCAAAACGTTTAAGGAATTTACTAGGGTTTGCGAGACCTGTTTCAGAGCAAGTAAGATGAGGGGCATATTTTTTATTGTTCCGATCTAGTAAAAGTCCTTGCCCACTTTCAAAAATCAAAGTGCCTGTTTCTTTTAGCTTTTCTTTTAGACTGTCATCTGACAAAATATTAATATAATGCAAATTATTACAAATAGCTTTTGCGGCATTTTCTAACAGTGTGTCCAGATTGAGCACCGCCATTATGCCTGACAACTAACGGTTTTTCGGAATGAAGGGCAAGAAAATCAACTGCCATTCCCTTCCCTTCATCACCAAAATTTTTACCTATAACCGCAATTGCTTTCAAAGGGTAATTGCACCACCAACATCTGTAAGAGCAAGGTCGCTTAGAGCTTTTCTAATAGTAGGTCTTTGAATTTCTTCCCACTGATTTAGAATTTCATCTAGCTTTTTCCCTTTTTGCATTTGAATGGTGCTTAAAATAATTTGTGGTAACAAATCAACTTCTGTTTTGCCTATACAGATTTTATGCCCAGCTAAAAGATCCTCATTTCCAATACCGCCAATCATAATATGAAAAACATGGAATTTCTTTTGCACTTCACTCAAGATATTATCTAGAGAACTTCTTTTTGATTTTGAAACTGGCTTATCTCCAATAACTCGTTCTATAGTTTCATTAATATATTCATTTCTGATTTCCGCATCATCACCTATGGTAAAAAGGAAACCTTTTTCTTGCCTTTTATTAATTGCATCTATATTTGTGTGTTTTGCCAGAAATTCCCACAAACAGGAAAGAGCGATATAATTTAGTGTCAGCCGGTGGGTAAGATAAGCGATTTACACCTGATAAAAAAGCCTCTGCTCCTTCTATTTTGTCGAATACATAAACAATATTCTCTTTAGCAAGATAACAAACTGCCCCATCATAAGCTGTTTTATTCATATATTCAATGTTTAATGGGTTGCCATTAGTCATTACATAACTATCGGTGCCGTTGTGAACCCAAAGAGTATCCTTGCTATAATCTTTTTCTTTGTTTTCTGCTTCGGCCTTATAATATTGCAAAAGCATCTGTCTGAATTTTTCATTGCCTTTAAAATCTTTATCAGATAAAAAGTTCTTGGAACCACAGTATGGACAGGTAAAAGTAACTGTTCCACCAAATTCCATCTCACTTCCGCAGCTTTTGCATTTATATGAAAGCATTGGTTTACCCCTTTTTTATCTTTGCCAAATTTTTCTCATTATACAACAATAATAATATTGCCTATATTTATATAAGAACAAACGCAAACTTTTTCGCTAATAATCACTGTTTAAATATAATGATTTTTTGTTTAGATACGAATATTATGTTTTCAATTAAATTGATTAAATCTCAAGATTTATCTGATTTAAATAAGTTTGAAGCCATTCTCTCATCTCTAAAAATTTAGCACATGAGTCTGCTTTGTAATCTATAGTTTATGATAATGCGCAAATGTTGTTTATAGAAGCTCTGCTTACAAAACCCATGCTTCTTTTTGTGAAATAAATCTCTATGTTGAATTTAGTAATAGAATGGGATAATCTAAAAAGATAAAGAACTAGATTCTATGGAATGATTGTTGTTAAAAGCTTGCTGTGAAATACTTAAGTTTTTGTTGTTTAAAACTTTTCATTTCATAGAGATAAGAGATAAGAGATGAGAGATAAGAGATAAGAGATAAGAGAGAATTGTTAAAATAGCAAAATTAATAAATTATTGCTATTTTTCAATAACTTGATATAAAACAATTCCCTAATCTCTAATCTCTGATTACTTATCTTTATCCCTAACCTCTAATCTCTAAAAAGTTGGTTAGCTTTTAAAAGATTCTAATAGCAGAATCTCTAGCAAACTCTCATTACTATAGAAAAATTAAGACTAGTTTGAGAGAACGAAATGTATAAAATAGTCGCAAAAGAACAGCTTTCAGAAAACGTTTTCAAGTTCATCGTTGAAGCTCCCTTGATTGCAAAATCACACAAGCCAGGGAATTTCATCATTTTAAGAATCAGCGAAAAAGGTGAAAGAATTCCTTTAACAATCGTTGATACCGACAAAGAAAAAGGCACAATCATGCTTATCGCTCAAAAAGTCGGTTATTCTTCCACCAAATTCTGCGAAATGAAAGTCGGCGAATGTTTGACTGACCTGGTTGGTCCTCTTGGTAAGCCAACCACAATCAAGAAAGTCGGCACTTTCTTAGCTCTCGGCGGTGGTGTTGGTAACGCTCCGTTGCTTCCAATAGTTAAAGGCTTTAAAGAAGCTGGCAACAAGGTTATCACAGTTCTTGCTGCTAGGACCAAAAGCTTGATTATTCTTGAAGATGAACTTCGCAAATACTCTGATGAAGTTATAATAATGACCGATGACGGTTCTTACGGCAACAAAGGTAATGTTACTGTCGGTGCCGAAATGGTTATGAAACGTGAAAAAGTCGATGAATGTATCGCTATCGGTCCTGCAATCATGATGAAGTTTGCAGCTTTGAAGACCAAAGAATACAATGTTCCAACTCAGTGCAGCCTTAATACTATTATGGTTGATGGAACTGGTATGTGCGGTGCCTGCCGTGTTACTGTCGGTGGGAAAACCAAATTCACCTGTGTTGACGGTCCAGAATTCGATGCTCACCAGATCGACTTTGACGAAATGCTTTCTCGCTTAAGATGCTACAAAGCAGAAGAAGACGAAGCCAAGGCAAAACTCTAATAGAAAGCGAGAAAAGAATTATGTCAGATATGAATGATATTTTTGCTAAAGACCGTGAAGAAACCTGGAGAGAAGAACTCCGCAACAAAACCCCAATGAAAGAACGCACTGCGATTGAACGTGTGAAGATGAACGAAATCGCTCCAGCAGAACGTATCAAATCACAGACAATCGAAGTTAATACTGGTCTCACCAAAGAACAGGCTGTATTAGAAGCAACTCGTTGTATGGATTGTCCAAATCATCCATGCACCGAAGGTTGTCCTGTTGGAATCAACATTCCAAAATTCGTTAAGAACATTGAACGTGGCGAATTTGAAGAAGCTGCTGCTACTCTTAAAGAATTCAGCGCTCTTCCAGCAGTTTGTGGTCGTGTTTGCCCACAGGAAAAACAGTGTGAATCCAAGTGCACTTACCTCAAGATGAAGAAACCAGCCGTAGCTATTGGTTATCTTGAAAGATTCGCTGCTGACTATGAACGTTTGAACGGCATTGAACCCAAGCTTCCAAAAATGGCTAAGAAAAATGGCATAAAGGTTGCCGCAGTTGGTTCAGGTCCTTCAGCACTCTCTTTTGCTGGCGATATGGCAAAAGCTGGTTATGATGTAACCGTATTCGAAGCTCTCCACGAAATCGGCGGCGTTCTCAAATATGGTATTCCTGAATTCCGTCTTCCAAACTCAATCGTAGACTTGGAACTAGCCAATCTTTCCAAGATGGGCGTTAAGTTTGAAAAGAACTTCGTTGTTGGAAAGACTGCAACCTTTGAAGATTTGAAAGCTCAAGGCTTCAAAGCTTTCTATGTTGGTTCTGGTGCAGGTTTCCCGAACTTTATGAATATTCCTGGCGAAAACCTCAACGGCGTTATGTCTTCTAACGAATACCTCACTCGTGTAAACCTCATGGGTGCTAACCGTGAAGACACTGACACTCCAGTTCTCAAAGGCAAAGTTGTTGTAGTTGTCGGCGGTGGTAACACTGCTATGGACTCTGTAAGAACTTCTAAACGCCTTGGTGCTGAAAGATCAATCATCGTTTACCGCCGTTCCAGAGACGAAATGCCAGCCCGTCTTGAAGAAGTCAAACACGCTGAAGAAGAAGGCGTTGAATTTATGACTCTTCACAACCCAATCGAATATATCGCTGGTGAAAACGGCAGAGTAGCCAAAG
>ONIU01000042.1 GCA_900317935.1 uncultured bacterium | reverse complement strand
CAAAGGTCAGATAAGTTGATATGTTGTAAACTTTATTTTATATTAGCTTAACCCAAATTCTTTGCAGAGTTTAGAATAGCGTTCCTGCTCGTGCTCTTTAACTGCTTTTGTGGGGTCAACCAAAGAATGATCAATAACATCAGCATCTTTTAGAATTTCATCCATTGGTTCATTGGTTTCTTCAGGAGAAGTGAGCTTCATTTCATTTAAAATTTCTTTGGCATAATCAGCTCCACGATGAGCATGGTCATCATAACTACCAGACTTATAGGCATAAAGGTCGTGAAGTAAACCGGCTATAGCGGCAAGCTCTGGGTTTTGTTCACGTTTTTTTGCAATAATTACAGCAGAAAGCGAAACTCCGTGCAAATGAGCTATTGCCTTTGCTCGTTTTTCATTGTCTTCTATATTGTCTAATATATTGATAACCTTTTTCTCTATATCTTTAATTCGGCTCATTTAATATCCCTCTTAGCCTGACATTATTTCAGAATTTTTTAATATCCAATAAAGTTCCCTTGAATCCAGTTGCCATCATTAAGTTCATACCAATTATAACCATCTACATGATTAGTTTTTCCTGTAGTATAGACTGAATCTCCATTATATACTTTATATTCTGTATTATCAGGGTCTAACCCAGGGCAACTGTATACACATACATAAGACCCTTCGTTATTACTAACTGTTCTTCTAGCTCCACCAACAACTAGGTCTAGTTCTTCATCTGTTAGTTCTGTCATTTCTTTTAAATCCATATGGTAGTCTCCCATAAATATCTTCTCTTGTCTTATATTAACAAAATTCTTATCATAAAACTATGATCATTTATACAGTTTACCCTTTGCTTTTTTCGAATGAGGGTTATCTATATCCGGCACTTTGGTGATATCATTCTCATTAATATTCTCATCCGAATCTGGGGAAATAGATTCTCCTGTTCCACCTGTGACCTTATCTAATGTCTCAAGGCTTAATTCATCTTTTTCGCATTTTAAATCTTTATTCATTGAATAATTCCTTCTATGTAAGTAATTCAAATTATTTGTATGTTCCTGAAAAGGTCTGCTATTTTAATTTTAGCATATAATAAATGATTAAACAATAATCTTAGTATTGCCCCAAGAAAAATGCAAACTTATTTAGCTAATAATCAGTGTTTGAACTATAGTATGTTTTTGTTATAGTAGCGTCCTCCAGAGCTTGTCAGAAAACTAGGTTTTGACTCCATAATTAGATTATTCTAATTATTTTAAAATCCCCCTTATTCCCCCTTTGCGACTCGCTGACCTCCTGTCGCTCGCTTGCATACCGCCATCCTTGGCGGTAATACGAAAGGGGGCGAGGACATTACTCCATACACTGATTTATTAGTAAATTCTTAGTTTTTAGACAGCCTCTAAAAAGGGAGATAGAGTTTTTATTTCGTAGTTCATTTTTCAATTTCTTAAAGAACAAACTTTTCAATGATGGTATCGTTAACGTAGTCTTTCTTTAATTCGCCAAGTCTTGCAAAATGAGGCTGTTTGCTGTGTTTTTCAAGAGCATCAGCATCTTTCCATTTTTCAACTAGCAATAATTCGTCGCTGTTATCGGTATGAAAATAGTAATCATATTTTATGTTGCCTTCTTCAGCTCGGCAGGCAACATCAATGCCTTCTGACATAATCGCTTCAAGGAATTCTTCCCTCATTTCTGGTTTGCATTTATAAGTAACGTTAAGAACTATCATAATTTTCCTCCTTTTACAAAGCAGTTTATTTCTTCCTGCAACAATTTAAATACTAACGCAACAAGATAACCATCTGCAATAGCATGGTTTAATCGAACAGTAACAGGCATCATAAAACGACCATTTTCTTCTCGGTATTTCCCCCAATTAATAATTGGAGCGAAATACAAATAGACGTCTGGCAGTTCAATATTTAAAGAATCATAAGAAAGCCAGGGAATATATGAAGCATCAAACCAGTTCGGGTGATTTATCATATCAAGACCGTATTCTCTTGTCTGTTTTGCTTTTTCTATATCTTTTGAGGCTTCATAATAAAAAGTATTATAATCTTCATAATAGGTTGTATATACAGGGGTGCAAGTTTCGGTATCTTCATGAAATACATACTGAGTGGGATTAATCTTATCGTAACAAATCAATTCTTTTGTTTCCCAAAGATAACCCATTTTGTAGTCATCTCTTGAATTCAAAACCTTTGAAAGTATATATAGAAAATTGATGTAAAACTTTGTTTCTGTCTTTTTAGAAAAGTCTTTTAGTTCTGTAACATCAATTCGAGCAGTGATTGAAGTAGAACACTTGCAATCTTCTGAAAAATGGCGGAATACGCCTTTTCTATAATATTTTTCTTTATCAATAATTTTGTAGTTCATTTTGATAGTTAATTTTTTTTAGTTCCTCATAATTATAATTATCAAAATTATAACAAAAACCTTGTTTAGCGACAATATAAACAATTAAGAACCAACTACAATAAATGTTAAACTTTAACAAAGCTGAAACTGAAACAAGTTTTGCTTGTTTATTATATTTCGAATATAGTAGAATTATATTTGATAAATCTGCAATCAGCCTAAATTGGATTTATTTATAATCTGTATTAATGATGAATAGAAGAGAAAATAAAGATATATCTTATGGAATTAATAATAATTATTATACTTGCGACAGTTTTTTTTATCGGTATTTTTCTATTCATAATTCAGAACCGTAAAAGTCTCGCTGTTTTATTTACTTCTTTTTTTATTTATTTAGGATTTGTTACTCTGGGCGTGGCAAGTCATTATAAAATACAGCCACTAATGCTTTTTATATCCGAAGTATTTTTTATCACGTTTTTTGGTATACCTATATTGTTTGAATTTTATGAAAGAACAAAACAAAAACAGAATGTCTCTTCAAAAGATTTTATTTTAAACTATAATTTAGAAAGTTCTTATGGAATTCCAGATAATATCAATGATGAATTATTAGAAGTTAATTGTATTCTAGATCCGTTAAACTCCTTTTCCTGTTTTTATTATAAAACTTTTAATGATTGTCTTTATGATAGAAAAGCTCTTTTTCTTTCTTCTAATTATGAAGGAGCTATTACCTGTTCAATTAAGGATTTGAAATTTTATTTGATTGATAGATGTTGTGTTTTCAAAGTTCCAAGAGGTAAGAGAAGAAGTTATTATAGAGAAGAAAATTCTTTTTATGAAGAAAAAGATTTTGTTTGTATTATAGAAAGTGAAACCCCTGTTAAAATACCTGATTTTCTTTTAAGAGATAGAATTCCTTTTATTGATACAATGAGGTATTGTCTTGATTTTTTTGATAAAAAATATATTAATTTTAATCATGATAGAGATTTCTCTAATAAATATGTTATAGAAGCCTCTGATTCAAAAGGAGTTAAAGATTATTTCGGTTTTAAAATTAGAGAAGCTTTTAAAAAGAATCAATTGAAAGATGTTACTATGCTTTATAGTGACAATAGGCTCTTAGTTAGATTTCCTTATCTAACTTCCATAGAAGAAAAAAGGAAATTATTCTGCATTATTTGTGCTTTATTTAAGAAAGATGTTGATATTTTTAATAAATCGAAAGAAATAAGTGTTTTAAAAAACAATAAAAAGGAAGAGGGAACTCTTTTTGATTACTTCAAAGATTCTGAGGGTAACGTTAGTATTCCACCTTTTTTGGGCGGTTTAATCATATTCATTATGAGTCTTATTGTTATAGCCTTAATAGGAAAATATATGTAGTTTTGACAAGTTTAAAGGAAAGCGGGCATATTTTGGTTGGAATATTAAGTAAAAAATAATATTGAATAGAATTATTCTTTTTACTTTTGAAGGTTTTTATATAATATAAGAACCTAAGTTTATTTTTTCTCTAATTATTTTATGTTTATGATATTATATTTATTGATTTTTATTTAGAGGGAAGAGTAATGTATTTCTATTTAATGGCTTTGGTAATAATAAATATAGTAATTTTGTTCATTATTGAAAATTTTTGTTTCCCTCGAACGCATAAAAGAAGAAGACCTTCATATGATCTTGAAGAACAATTATATTATGAAGGAGTTTTTGCTAGTAATTTCCCTTTTTTATCAACTAATCATGGTGGTTTTCTATTTTTACCTGTTATTTATTATATTATTTATTTTATATGGAGCAAAAATGACTTTTTATTAGATTCTTATAGTTTAACACCTATTATATGGGCAACAATATTTTCTTTAATAATAATTGTTTTTCTTTATTCTAAGGTTATAAATGATTTCAATAGAATGGACTTTAGAATGAGGCAATTACAACCTAATTTTGGTTATTATCTGGTTCTATTTGTTTTATCCGCTTCTGTTTTAAGCGGTCTTACTATTGTTCATTTCTTAAATTATGCTCTTGATTTTTTTACACCAGAGGAAAAGATTGTCACTGTTACTGATACAGAAATAAATTTTACAAAACATAATACAAAAAAAGGAATTGTATTCCATCGTCATTATAATATTAATTTTTTCCCTAAGATTGGTGGTATAGGTAGTTTTGAAGTTTATGAATCGGAATACGGCAAAATTTGGAAAGACGATAGGCTAAAATTGTTTATAAAAAAAGGCCTTTTGGGAATGCCTTATATTTCAAGTAAAAGAATTATAATAAAAAAAGATACCTATGAAAGAGAAGAAGTAGAAAGAAATATTCCTAAAAATATTGATGAAATAGTGGCTTCTTTAGTTGACAAAATGGTTAAATGCCCTGAAGGCTCTTTTTTAAAGGATGAAATTTATGATTCCGACAAGAAGTCTTTGACTATTTCAAAACTATTTTATATTGGCAAATATGAAGTTACTCAGAAAGAGTATACTTTAATTATGGGAAATAATCCTTCAAAACATAAGGGTGATAATTATCCTGTTGAGAACGTAAGTTGGGATAAAGCTAAGACATTTTGTGAAATATTGAATAAATATAGAAAATCATTGCCCACTGGATATCGATTTGATTTGCCGACAGAATTGCAGTGGGAATATGCCTGTCGCGCAGGAACAAATACAGATTTAAATAGTGGAAAAAAATTGACTTCTAATCAAAACTATATCTGTCCTAATCTGGATGAAGTAGGTTGGTATGCAGGAAATGCTGATAATACTTCCCATGAAGTTGGTCAGAAAAAACCTAATGCCTGGGGTATTTATGATATGCACGGCAATGTTGCTGAATGGTGTCGAGACGATTCTGAAGCATCATATTTAAACTCAGCTAAAAAGGTAATTCCTGATATGCATGCAGTTCGAGGAGGAGCGTTCTGGGCTAAGTCTATGTGTAATCCTGTTGATTGTTGCTCATCTTTTTATCGAATTTCTTTTTATAATAATTTTTGCGATTGCTATATAGGATTTCGCTTAGCTCTTGTTAGTGATGATTAGATTTGAATTGAAATTAAATAGTTAATTATTAAACTTTTTGTTATTGTTGGTAGTATAATATATAAATAGATAATGTTCTTTATGGAGAAAAGATAATGATTAAGAATACATCAGTATTATTGTGTTTTTTGTTATTAGGTTCATCTATTGTATTTGCAAATAATCCTTTTGATGATGCAGAAGTTTCGTCATTAAAGACAACTAATGAAGTGGATGATTCTGTAAAAGTAAATATTAATGATTTAAATAATGGCAAAAAAGATAATAACATTTCTTCAGAAACTAAATCTTTTCAATATACTATTGTAAAAGGCGATTGTCTTTTTAAAATAGCCAGAAAGCTAATGGGTGATGAAAACCGTTGGGTTGAATTAGTAGAACTAAATAAAGATAGATATCCCTCTTTAATAACAAATCCAGATATGATTGAAGTAGGGTGGGTTCTAACAATTCCTGGAAGCAGTTCTTCAAGTTCACAAGTAGTTTCTAATTCATCTAACTCATCAAGCAATACATCTTCTAATAATAGTTCTAATTCATCTAATACCAACACTTCATCAGCCAATAACAGCTCTAATTCATCTAGTAATAGTTCTTCTGGAACTATAGGTCACACACAAGCCAAAGATTTCTATGAACTAGGCACTAGAGCAAACAATGAATATCTTCCATATACAGAAGATTCAGCTAGAGGTGAATGGATAAGAAAAGTTGGTGAAATTGTCAAAAATACTAATACTTATGGCATGAAAAAATCTTTGATTATCGCTCAAATTATCAACGAAAGCGGATGGATGAAACCTAAAAAATTACATGATTTCAATAATGTAATAGGAATCAATACTGATATGGGAAGAATCAAGCCGAGTATGCAAAGTTCAACCTGGTCTAAAAAACAAACGGCTGGTTATAATAATGTTACTCAATGGAATGGTGAAGGCAAAGTCGTTGGAACATATGAATCAATGAGACATTATGATAGTATAGAAGAATGCATTGAAGACTATGCGAATGTCATGTCTTTATATCACCCGGAATGTGTTGGCAATAATAATATTGAAGCTTACCGCAGTTTCTTAGAAGGTTATACACCAAATCCAAATGAAAGTATGTGTGATTATTATAAAAGAATTATTGCTAAATATAATCTAGAAAGATTTGACGAATAATTTTTTCAGGTAAGATAGCGATTATAAAAACCACCACCGATTATTACGGTGGTGGTTTTTATGTTAAAAGAAATATTTATTGAAAATTTAGTCTCTATTGCAGGAAAATTATGAATAGTTGTTTGTTAATATTAGAATGTGATAGACAGAGCGAGCAATAGAGAACCAATCAAATAAATATAAAGTTGTTTAATCTTATTATAATAACTATATTTTTCAAACAACCTATTCTTGAAATAATAAAGCAAATCTATTATAGTAACTTAATTCCAAATTAAGTTAGAAAAAAATGTTCAGACCTAATATACAAAAACAATCATACGCTATTTATTTTCTTTTATTTTTCTTACTCTTCATATTAAATAATGCCCTTTATTCTCAGAATACCGAATTAGCTTCTAATACTGCTAATGAATTAACTTCTTTGGAGCAGTTAGAAAAAATGCAAATCGGTGTCTGGGCTATGTCAGATAACATTAATTTAATACAGCAAAAGATTCCTAGTGCAAAAACTTTCTTTTATTTAAATTCCAGTATAGATGGAGTTGCGGCAGTAAAATCAAATAAAATCGATTGTTATATTGATGATGAGCCGATTGTTCGTCTTTTAGCCAATAGAAATACTGGAGTCAAAGTAGCTCCAATTATTGTACAACAATTTAAGTATGGAATAGTTCTTAGGAAGAATAGTCCATTAACTCCAAAGATTGAAAAAGTAATAAATGATTTCAGAAATAAAGGGATTCTTGATGACTTAAAGAAGCTATGGCTTGGAAAAGATGATAGTAAAAAGACCATTGAATCAATTCCAAAACAAACCTGGGAAGGGAAAAACGGAACTATTAAATTCTACAATAGTGCTGATTCAGAACCACTTTCATACTATGGAGCTCATCAGACTCTGATTGGTTACGAAGTTCACTTAGTTTATCTAATTGCTAAAGAGTTGGATATGAGAGTTGAGCCTACAGTAATTCAATTTGATTCTTTGATACCAGCTTTACAAAGTGGAAAAGCCGATATTGTTGTGTCTTGCATGACAATTACTGACGAACGTCAACAAACTGTTGATATGGTTCCTTATTATGATTCTGGTTTTGCAGTCCTTGTTAGAGATGAAAACTTTGTCAGTAATCTAGGTATTTTAGAAAGTCTGATGGAAAGTTTTCAAAAAACTTTTATTATTGAAAACAGATGGTTATTAATTTTAAAGGGGCTTGGAATAACTATTACTATCTCTCTCGCTTCTGGAATATTAGGCTTTATACTTGGTTTTGTATTAATTATAGTATATAGAAAAAACAATAAATTTATTTCTTGGATAATTGAATCTTTCGTTACTATTATAGACGGAATTCCTTCTGTCGTATTATTAATGGTGCTTTATTATGTTATTTTTTGTTCAGTTAATATTTCTCCAATGTTAGTTTCTATATTGGCATTTACGATGTCTTTTGGAGCGGTCTGCTTTGTTTTAATAGGAAACGGAATTCAGGCTGTCAATATAGGACAGGAAGAAGCAGCCAAAGCTTTAGGTTACACAGAATTACAAACATTCTTTAAAATCATTTTCCCACAAGCAGCCAGACAGTTTTTGCCACTTTTGAAACGAGAATTTATTTCTATGGTTAAGATGACATCTGTTGTAGGGTATGTTTCATGCATAGATTTAACAAAGGCTTCAGACCTTATTCGTGCACGCACTATGGAAGCCTTTTTCCCATTAATTGCAACTGCTATTATATATTTTGTAATAGCTCATTTAATGACTTTTACTCTTAATAAATTTGAAATAAGCTTAGACCCGAAACGTAGATCAAGAAAACTTCCTGGAATTCAAGAAGCTGTAATTGATTTCTCTAAAATATATTGATTTAATTTGTCTGCATAGTTATATTTTTTTTCTATTATTTATTGGTCAGAATATTTCATTCTAAAAGCACCATCTCTTTGACTATATTCTTGTAAAAATTGCTATTTTGATTAACCTCATTAATCTCAAATACATCAACATTTTTATTCAGTGCTTTTCTAATTTCTTCAGCAAATGCAAATATATTTGTTAATTTAAAATGCTCGCCTCCATAAACAAGGAAATCAAAATCACTTTCGCTCGTTGCTTCTTTTCTCGCATAAGAACCAAAGAGATACACTTTGCTAATTCTATACCTATCAGCAATTGGTCTAACTATATCTACAATATCATTAAACGTCATTAAACCATTCACGTTGTTATTTCCTTGAATAATATTATATTAATTATAAATCATTAATTATAAATTAATCAAGGGCGACTCTAAGGGTGAAGTCTTTCATATTATTAACTTATTATGATTTATTTTATTGAAAATTTAGTTTCTATTGCGACATAATTTTCAATAGTTGTAAGGGTAGATTAATTTTTCTTTCTTTTTACCAAACTCATAAGACCTTTTCCAAGCTTTTTTACAATTGAAAGAAATCTTAAAACATCTAGTTCTTTTATTACCAACCTCTGGTCAACTTTGTAAGTAGCATCTCCAGATTTGGTTATGTAGTTCTCATTAATAATACCGTTGGTATGTACAATAAGATGTCTTTTATGAAAAAAAATGTTTAGTTCTTTTATTTCATCATCACTGAGCCATTTTTCATAACCATAATCACATTTCTTTTTTAATAATTCGCTACCCTTTGATATGTTTTGAAAGTCATTTAATCCATCAAGTTTACCGTTAAGTTTTACATAAATCTCTGAGGCTAACATTTGAAAGGCAGAAACAACATCCTTCAAACAATTTTCAGTCATATCTCTGTTGGTATTTTCAGCAAAATCTTTATCCATTAATTGTATTAAAAGAGATTTGATCTTTGGTAAAAATTTTAGTCGCTTTTCAATATTCTTTAACGTTTCTTTAAAAATGTCTGTAACAGATATATTCCCACAACAAGGGCAGAAAAAAGCAGAACCTATAACAGAATATTTTGTTCCGCATTCTTTACAAGTATAATCAGTAAATAAATTTTTAATTGAAGCAATGGGATTTTTCCAAGGATTTTTCTTTTGGTCTGAATAAACATCTATTTCAATACCATATTTTTGTTTAAATTCATTTAGTTCTTTTTTTAGCCTTTTGTTTAAATTAGAAATACGATAATCATTAATTTTTTCTATTAATTCTTTTTGCTGCTCTTTTGTATTCCAATGAGCAGAAGAAGCAATATGTTTACACCTTGGGCAAAACATTTTTGAATCAGGAATTTTGTGAATTTTATTTTCCCAGTCTTCTGCATCTATTTTAAATATGTATTCACAATTAGGGCATTGTCTAGCTAGATAACCTTTTTTGTCAGTATTTATTCTTACTTTAAATTCTAAATACTGAATTTTTTCTGGTATATCATTGCCAGATATTATAAAACCAGGGGTTAATTTAGACGGAAAAACTTCAAGACGTGTGTTTTTTGAATTTATTTCAAACTTATAATTAATTTCAACATATTTTTTCATAATTCTAAAATATTATTACAAAATAAAAATCTTAAAAATACCCAAGTAATTATCACTTTTTTTATTAGCTTTACCGTCTTAACCTATAATCATAATTAATAGATAGAATTAAAATTTTGAGTTTTTTGTTTAAAAATTAAGTTTTCTATTTTTTAAGTTATTTTTTACTTCTTCTTCTGTAAGCCAGCCTTCTTTTTCAACAGAATGTAAACCAGTATTTAATTCACATAATAGTTTAATCATAGCTTCTGCTTTTTCAAATTCTTCTTCGTCCTTTATATCACGGATGGAGTAGGCTCCACGACCATTTTTCGTTAAATATACAGGAGAACCAGCAGAAACATTTTCCAAAAGAGAATCATAATTCTTTAAATCAGTAATAGGTCTAACATTTGCATAAATTAATTCCTCTTCTTTATATAATAATTTTAAAGAATTTTTTAGAATTAATCAAGTTTTAATCAATCAAGGGCTACTCTGAGAGCGAAGTCTTTATTTAATAAGAATAAGATTCTTTTATTAAATCATTAGAGATTACTTTTGTGCTTCTAGCGTTATCAGGGATATTCCCTCTAGTTAATCGCCATGGTTTTTCATTATGGGTCAGACTGCTTAAAAATTCTCCGTTTTCTTTACCATAAATAGAAATAACACTATCCATTATTAATTTTTCAAATTCATTAAACTCATGATTTGAATTTAATGAATTTGCTGAAACTACTCTTTTCTTTTTATGTTTTTGAAATAAATCATTGCATACAGGTCCATCAACCCAAGCTTGAAACTTATTTTGGAAAATTGGTTTATTGAACCAGACTAATGACCAAACTAAGCAGTAATAGCTAAGCTTTTCTAACACCATTGTACTTATAGAACCAGTTTTCGATAAGATATATTCGGCAACATCAAGAATTGTAGGATTTGTTGTTTTATAGTTTCCTGTAATAGGTAAAGGAATATCTCTGTTTTCTTCTTTTGCTGTATCTATCCAATCTTCAATTATAGAATCTAAATTAGTTAATGCTTCAACTAAAGTTTTACCATCTGAAAAACAGCCAGGTAATTCTGGTGCAAAGACAAGATAAGAATTGTCTTCTTCACTATAATAATAAATAACTTTGTATTTATTCTTCATCAGAATTACCCCCTAATCTATATTTTGTAACTATTTGTCTAACTTGTTTAACCTGGTATTTTTTTGCTGACTTACCATCAGGTTGAAGATTAATAATTTCGTTAATTCCTTCAAGAGTAAAAATGAAATGGTCACCTTTACATCTTTCCTTAAAACCTATTTTGTATAATAAAAATTGTAAATCTTCAAAACTTATAGAAGTTTTGCCTTCTTCTATAATTTGTTTGTATATTTTTTTGAATCGTTGCATTATTTTTAAGTATAAATAAATCTATTTAAAATAGCAATTTCTTTTATTTAGGTTGTTATGTCGTAAATTACAATATCAATCAAGAGCTACTCGGAGGGCGAAGTCTTTCATAGAATAGATTATGCGCCCATCGACGACGAGGAAGCCGTCAGCGGTGATTGTGTGAGTTGTATAATTTTAGAACTTTTATAAATATAAATCGGATATTAAAGATTCTTTATTTGTTAGTCTCTAAAATAATGTGTTTAAAAGATTGATTTTTATATAAGAATATTATTTCTTATAGCTATTTTTTGCAGTATTAAAAAAGTCTTGTGTGCTTTTGTCTTTAAATACTCTTTCTGTTGCGCTAGATAAATCTGATTCTCTAATATTTTTACCATCTACTTGAGCTAAAAGAATTAAGGCCTTCATATATACATAACCAGATGTTAATGTCAAAGCATATTGAATTGATGCTATTAAGGCTATCCCACCAATAGTACCTATACCAGGAATGAATTTTAATAAACTTCCAATACCTAAACCTACAGCATAAGCAGATAAATTAGTAGCTACACCTCCTGCAATTGTTTTCATAACATTTTCACTAAATGATAGTCCTAAGGCATTATTAATTCGTATATACATACTCCAAATAGCAGTTGCACATGCTGCAAGATCTGCACCAGGAACAGGAATAAATGATGAGGCTACAGCCATTCCGCTGTGTAATTTGACAATGTCAACTATTTTTTGAGGAAGATAGCTATCTGCTTTTTTATTAAAGCTATTAACTAGTTCAGTAGCAGTTTTTAGTAAATCTATTACATCTTTATCCATGCTTATATCTCCAAAAAGAATAAAACGAAACTTTGAAAATTTGCAGATGAAATAAATATGTTACTTATGTTATTATATTGAAAACATAAATAGCATATTTATGTTCGGTGCAAAATACTCCACAAAAATCTTGCCGGATATAAGCGGAGTAATCTTCCTGATTATTTGTTTGTATTTAACTTTAAAGCCCAACTTAGCAATAAGTAGGGCTTTTGTCATATTAGATATAAACAATATTATTCTTAAAGTTATAAAAAGTCAATAATTAACTATAAGAAAGTTTTTATGAATTATTTCTCTAAAAAACTGAAACAGTTGATAAATTCAAAGGGCTTAAATCAAAAAGATTTAGCTGAAATGGCTCATGTCTCGCAAGCCACTATTTCTAAATGGGTTAAGGGTGAGCTATCTCCAAAAGTCAAAAGTGTTGAGCCATTGGCAAAGGCTCTTGGAATGACTGTAGGAGAATTAATAGGAGACTTTGGGTATGATATAGAATTAACAGAAGACGATAAACGTCTGATAGCTCTTACCCCAAAACAAAAGAAGTTATTGTTATCTTTATTAGATACTCTTATAGAAAATGGGCTTCCAGCAAAGCTTTAATTTTGTTTCATTTAATATAAAAGAAATAAGTTTTTTAAACATTTCTTTTTCTATATTTAAAAATCGTTGTAACCCTGATTCTCATTGCTTCTTATTGGGCAAATAAAGTTGATAATGACTCACTTAAAAATTTCTCAAATAGGTCAGACAGTGTCTGACTTATTGAGGCTATTTACTTATAAAATTATCTTTTATTAGGCAAATAATTATTTCTATTTTTATAAATTGAGTGTCTATTAACAATAGTAGCTGATACTACCAAAATATTTAACCCATTTATTTATAATTTCATTACTTCTAGCTTCGATAATTCGCATAATATTACGTAACACAACTTTTGAAATATGAGAATTATTGTTATCAAGATAGCATTTACCAGAACTAGTTATCCAAATTTTAGTCGCATTTGGCACTGGAGAACCTTCAGAAACATGAACATGAATTGGTTCTAAAGGTTTATTTTCATTAGTCCAAAAATAAACCCAATATGAACCGATTTTAAAAATTTGCGGCATTTTCAAAACCACCGTCTTTGGCGAATTCTAATATTAAATGAGAAGTTGAATGGATTATTTCCATATATCTTTCTACATCTTTTTCAGAAAAGCCAAAGTTTTCTTCAATCTCATAAGTCGGCAAATAGCAAGTCAAATGATGGAAGCAATCTTTTTCGTCTGGTTTTTCAATATATACTTTAACTTTATTATTTGGTAATAGTTCTGAATGAACTATTTCACTATTATCATCTAAAGTCATAAATGGGTAAACCATATTTTTAGCTCCTATTTATCTAACTTTTATATTTATGCTTATAAAAAAGACAATTAAATACTTAATAAACTAGATTGCCACGCAGTCTAACGACTGCTCGCAATGACAAAACGGCACAGACTACGTTGGCTTCAATCACAACAATAGCCGTAGGCTCTAAACAACCACACCAATAATAACCGACAAATAGAGAAACATCTCTATCAATCAAGAGCGACTCTCAGGGCGAAGTCTTTCATGGAGTAGATTATTCTGCCATCGACGACGAGGAATCCGTCAGCGGTGATTGTGTGAGTTGCATCGTCTATTTTGGTGATGCAGGCGTCTACTGTTACCAGCTTGTCTTTTGGAATAACCTGACCGCGATAAGACCATGTGTGTTTCTGACCGACTGCCATAGCCTGGTAATGGCATGGAGTATTGGCAAGTTGTTTGCCCCATCTGTGAATTGCAAAGCATTTGAGCAACTGCATGAAAGATTCAAGACCTAATGAACCAGGAATAACTGGGTCTTGATAGAAGTGAGCTTTGAAGAACCATCTTGATGGATCTACCTGATTAATGCCTCTGATAAAACCTAAGCCATTTGGACCGCCATCAGGAATGAAAGCGGTAATCTTATCAAGCATTAAGAAGCATTTTCCTGGCAGATTAAGACCATTCATTGGAACATTATGATTCAAGTCTGTCGGATCTATAGGTTCTGTAAATGTTAACGGGAAGTCTATGCTTCTAGCCATTTCATCAGAAGTTGGCTGATAGGGTTTTGCACCAACTAAGCCAATCTGATTTGCAAGAGCGGCTTCAGAGAAGAAACCGAAAGTAGTATTGCCTTCATAAATCTTTCTATCGCCTTTTGTAACAAGCAAATCGAAAGATTGAATCAGCATTCCGCCAGCATTGGCTGCTTTTGTAGATTTTACAGTAGCAGTCAGGGTTCCGGAATTCATATTTACATCTTCATAAAGAATAGCAGAACCATCTAAGTTTCTATAATGAAGCGGTTCTTTGCTGGTATTGGCAGAACCCATAAAGCAGGAATACCAACCACAGACTTGAAGCGGGAATTCCAACATTACAGCAAATGGAATAGAAGTTTGTTTGTTACACTTAAAGAACCAGTGGTCAGGTTTAATATCAAACTGACCTTGAACTGTTCCACCAGTCTTGATTTTCAAAAATTCAGCATCAACTTTTGTAATTCTGTCTACAAAGAGGAATGGTGGATTTGGAAGACGAGCTAAGAATTTGCCGTTGTCATATTCTTTAAATGCATCACCAAAGCAGAGAGAAGGCTTGCCTATAGCATATTCATAAATCTGCTGGGCTGTGTAGATAGCAGGAAGGGTTTCTGGGTCTACAAGAGGAGTATTGTTATTGAGATTGGAATTTCCTAAAGCCTCCACTTGAGGGGAGGTGTCAGACGAATGTCTGACGGAAGGGTGAAGTAATAGTTGGGAATTATCTTCTTGGTAGAAATTTTGTTTATAAGAATTACTGTTATAGCTAGAGTCGTTTTTGCTTAACCACAATGCTTCTATGGCTTGGCGGTTGGTATTAGTGAGGCGAATGCTCATATTCATGACTTGAACAATGCGCTTGCCATCAGCAAACATCAAAGCGTCAGCTATTGCATAAGGTTCAGGATTGTAGCCAAGTTCCTTGATTTCAATATCATAAAGGGCTTTCTTAACGCCTTTAATAACCTGACCACGGCAGCGAAGCTGACTCTTAACGCCAAGAACAGGTTCAAATGAAGAAGTCTGAGCAGGAGCTATCCAACCCATTCTAAGTAGGAATACACGCAAAGACTGCATACAGGATTCATACATCAAAGTACCAGGCATAACCTGATCATCACAGAAATGTTGAGTCAAGAACCAAGCTTCTTGAGGAATATCTATTTCAGCTTTAATACGACCTAATCCGAAACGACCGCCGTGTGGGTCTATTTCGGTAATTCGGTCAATCATCTTCATCTTTCCATCAGGAATAGTATGAGGGTAAATTGATATTCCAGCAAATTGTGGACCGAAAGCAGCTTCAATATTGCCTTGTCTTAACAAAGCAAGTTTATTGTCGTCATAAGATTCTCTAACCATTTGAGGCAGATTTTCACGACCAGGCAAATCTGGTTTTGGTTCTGGTTTAATATCGTCTTCAGTTAAAACAATACCTTTGCCTTCTGCAAGTTGCTTATCTGTAAAGAAGCCGGCACAGCCGTTTCTCATAGTGATAAGATGGCGGCCGTTAATACTTCCATCGTATTCAAAGAAGAATAAATAGGTATCTGCTTGTCTGATAAAGCGGTCTACACGAATATCATAGTGAAGAGTATCACCTGGTCTTGGAAGTGGACCATGATAAGAAATTGTAGCGTCTAAAAGTCTGTATTTGGCTATACCTTTAGTTTTGAAATCTATTCCGAGCCAGCCAGAAAGAAAAAGGTCAGCCTGACCCGCTTCAACTGCAAGACCAGTAGGCATACAGTCGTTATCGAGATACCAGGCATTGGGGTATACATCGTGTTCTGTTACAACTCTGCCTTTGCCTAGAGAGCCTTTTTCTCCTTCAACGGTAATAATTCTGTCTACAAAATTCAACGGAATGTCAGGAAGTCTGACTCTTGTTGGGTGATTATCGATAGGAGCGAAAAAATCGCCTAAAGCTTTGCCAATCTTACCAACAGCAAATTCCATAGAGCCTTTCCAATCAAGGAAAACTGGGCCATTGTAAGATTTCGGCATTTTCTGTGATGGAACAGGCTTATTAGCCAGATTGCTCTGCTGAGCATTATGATAATTAATCGTAACAGTCTGATTCTGCTGTAATTGCTGTAACTGTTCTGGAGTCAGGTTTTGAGATAGCATTAGTTGCTGGGTGAGTAAAGCTATTTGTGCCTGTGAAAAGGCGTTGTTAAGTCTCAGGAACTCTTCATGAGCCTGAGCAGTAGCATTTTGAGCATTGAGCCATTCTGATACGAGTTTATTATCCATTTTTTTACCGAGTTTCTGTTGGAATATTGAAGCAATAGTCTTAGGAGTATTGCGAGTAGATTTATGAGTATTATAAAACTCTTTTTTAACGTCTTCTATAGATTTGGGCTTAGAAGTAAGACCCCTTTCGTCACTTCGTGACACTTCCCCCACCTTCGTGGGGGCAGTTCTTATCGATGCGCCCCCAGAGTTCGAAGAACTGCTGGGGGAGCTGTCACGGAGTGACTGAAGGGGTCTTTGAGATTCTGCGATTGTATTATTTTGAAGACCCCTTTCGTCTGCAGAAGCTGACACTTCCCCCGTCGTCAAGGGGGCAGTTCTTATAGATGCGCCCCCAGAGTTTGAAGAACTGCTTGGGCTGCCGACAGGGAGGTCGGCGTGCAAGCGAGCCACAGGATGTGAGCGAGTCGCTGAGCTGGCAGCCGAAGGCTGACTGAGTGGGTCTTTTCTTTCTACGCCTGCCAGCGTCGGCACATGCCCAGTATAAACCGCAACTGGTTTAAGTTTTGACTTGATGTCAGATTTAATCTGTAATACTTCACGTCCGTAAAGATTGCTTAAATCAATTCTAATGCCTTCAGCAGCACAATTAGCAATAAACTTGAGCATAGAAGTCATCTGAGGTTGATTAGCGGACATAGCAGAACGTGCAAAATGAGGCCTGTCACCAAGAATTGCGTTAATCATTCTTGTCATAGAACTCTTAGGACCAAGTTCTAAGAATAATCTAGCACCTTCTTTATATGCCAATTCCACGTCTTTTGGGAAATCAATCTTATCTATACAATGCTGTCTGATTGAATCAGCAGAGTCATGTGGAGTAGGCTTAAATACTATTCCTTTTGCACTGCTTATAAATTTCACTCCATCAGGTGGGCAGGTGTTTTCGTAGTAATGTAAATTATAGTAAGCCTTTTCTGCTGGAATAGCAGCAGGGCAGTGAACAGAAGAAACACCGCTTAATGAGAAGAACGGCTTATTAAGCTTTTTAACCAGATCTTCAACCTGTGGGCGATTTCCGCCAATTACGCATTCATCTGGAGTATTGATAATAAGAATGTAGACCTGTTTATATTCAGGTAAATATTTTTCAACTTCACTTGCAGAGCAAGTTACCATTCCTAACAGCCAGTCAATTTCAGCATTATCATCTAGACCCCAATATTTTCTAGCAGAATTATAACGACCAATTAATTCTGTCGTAAAAAGATTAGAATCCCTCATTCTTCTAATCATTTCGTCACGACTGGTCCATGTTCTTGTAGCATAATTACCAGCAGTTTCGCCGAGGCTGTAACCCATAATAATGTCTGGCTTGATGCCAAAACTTCTGACTATATCGCTAACCAGTGAACAACAGGAAACATGGCTGAAAACCAATGAGTTATGATCATCAATAAGGTCTTGCATTGCCTTATCTTCCCAGCCATCTTCGTAAGAAAGTCTCCAGGGTGCAATTCTTCTAGCTCCGAATTGAGCTGCTAGTAAATCATACTGGCTATCCAAATCTCTTTGGAATTCAGGAAAAGTAGCACCAAGTTCAAAGCCCATTCCTAAGAAATGATTTCCTGAACCTGGGAAGGCAAAACAAATCTTGCCTTTTTCTGACATTGGGTCAGGTGAATAGAAAATTCTGTCATTGACTTCAGGACCATTTAAAATAGGTTTATTTTCTTTTGTATATAAGTGTCTAACAGCATATTCCGCACGTTTTCTTAATTCTGGGAAACTGCTGGCAACTATGCTACAGAAATATTTTGCATTTGGTTTTACAGGGCATTCTTTCCAATATTCTCTTGCTAGGCTCTGAATAGAATCTGATTCAAGATTCACTAAGGCTGAAACTCTTTCTCGTAAGTCGCAGGGGCTTGTTCCACCTACAATAAATATAGCGTCTGTAAGTTCACCAGTAGGCAATATTCGAGAAGCAGTAGCAACCTTTTGCGTGTCTATTGATAATTTGCTGTCATCTTCAAAACCCTCTAAAACAGTATGATAAACAGAACCATCAACGCCGATACTGCTTACGCCAGCAGTTCTTGGCCCATTTATTCTGTTTCTAAGCCAGAATTGTGGCTGATTAGGAGTAAAAAATGAATCTTTACGTTTGTTAAGGGCTTCAATCGGATTCTTTAAGGTTTTAAATGCAGGTAATATTTGTTGATGCAGACAAATAGCAGCTTTGATTAATGATAACAAACCAGAAGCAGCACCAGTATGACCAATAACCATCTTGGTGCTAGATAAAGCACAGAGTTGATCATTGTTCTTGAAAGTATCTTCTTTATTGTCTGGTCTAACAGGCATGAAGTCAGCAATAGCTTCGGCTTCAATTTTATCTTCTATGGGGAAACCACTACCGCTTGTTTCTAATAAGCCAATATTTTCAGGCTTGAAGCCAGATTCCTTCCAAGCCTGTGAAATTGCTTTTTCATAAGCAGATTTCAAAGAATCTTTATCTTCAAAATGATTTGAACTACCCTTTCCAAAACCTTTTATAATGGAAAAGATTACATCGCCGTCTTTTATAGCGTCTTCTTTTCGCTTTAATATTACAGCACCAGCACCTTCTCCAGGGAAAGCTCCATCAGTTCCTTTTTCAAATGGGGTAGAAGAAGATTTCCTAGAATATGGCCTTAACTTGTCGTTTGCAAGCATATTTCTCAAATCGCCAGCAAAATCAACAGCACCTACAATTGCTGTATCAATTTCATTTCGTTGCAAAGCTCTGACGGCAGCTTCCAAAGCAGATAAACCTGAATTTTCAGCAGATGAGAATGTGTGGGAAGGACCACCGATAGAGTATTCTCTAGCTATACGGCTAGCAACAATTCCACCAAGAGCGCCAACAGTTCTGGCATTGTTGAGGGGTGGGGTGATAGAATCGCAAAGTTGCTTTTCATCGTAATTATTTAAACCAAAGGCTTTTGAATCTTCCTTTATAGCCCATCTAGAAGCAAAATTAGAAGCTTCAAAGTCTTGACTTATGCCAATGTATGTGCCCCAATTTAAACGGCTGTGTTCTTTCCCAACTAAGGATTTCAACGCACCTGAAACAGTTTTGAGCATTAGTAGTTGTTGAGGTAAAACTTCAGGAATTTCTATGGGAGAAATTTTGAATTCCCCGGGAGTTACATCTACTTCTTCAATAAATGCACCTTCTTGTAACCATGGTATATCAACAACAGCTTGTTTCCTTTTTTCAGAGATAGGCTTCTTGTCTGGTGTACAATTCAAAACAGCTTCTTGAAATTCTTTTAAGTTCTTTAAATCGCCGACCATTGTATTCATAGATACAATAGCCACTTCTGGCAATTTTTCAGCTTTAAAATTTTCAGTATTTAAACTCTTATCTTTTATGTATTCTTCTATTAAAACATGTGCATTGATTCCACCAAAACCGAATGCACTAAGTGCACAGCGTCTAGGCTCTCCATCTTTGGCTGGATTCCAGACTTTAGGCTTTTGCAAAATCTTAATAGGTGATTTTTCTAATTCAAGTTTTTCATCTGGAATTTCATAACCTGCTGTTGGTGGTAGTTGTTTATTTTTCAATGCAAAAACAAGCTTCATTAAACCTGCTGCACCAGCACCAGTTAAAAGGTGACCAACATTAGATTTTACAGAGCCAATAACACATTCTTTTGAATCAGTGCCTTGTAATATTTCCTTTATACTGCTTACTTCTACAGCGTCTCCTTTTGGTGTACCTGTTCCATGACATTCAATAAGTTGTATGTCAGCAGGTGACCAATGAGCCTGTGCATAAGCTGCTCGCATTGCACGGACTTGCCCTTCTTTATCAGGTGCTAATAAGCTTCCGCCAACATCATTAGAGAGACCAATTCCTCTGATGATTCCGTATATTTTGTCGTTTGATGCTATAGCGTCATCTAGGCGCTTGAGCATAAACATTCCAGCACCTTCACCAACTAACAGACCGTCAGCTCTTTTGTCGAATGGTCGACAAACACCACTTTTTGATAAAGCTCTTAATTGAGAAAAACCCATTTGGGTAAATTGTGAAGATGGTCTAGAAGCACCACCAGTTAAAACAGCATCTGCTCTGCCGCTAATTAATTCTTCACAGGCTAATTTAATAGCATATAGAGAAGAAGCACAGGCAGCGTCTAATGTGTAGCAACCACCGCCTAAGCCTAATCCTGCAGCTAATAGTCCAGCAGGTAATTCAGCAGAATATCTATTGTAGGGATTATCTTTAAAAAGCTCTTCAATTGATGGCTTTCTGTTTTCTGATTCTGCTTTTAATATCTGCATATAGAAATTTCTAGAAATATTAGAAGTTGAATCAGTTGGCAAAACTATGTTTGCCATAATTACTGGAACTTTTGATAAATCAAGCCCTTGGGTTACACAGTCTTTAAAAGCATCACGACCAGCTTGTAAAGCAATTTGATAGAGTGGGTCTAAGGTTTTGATAAAATCAAGCGGAAGATTAATTCCATCATAATTTTGAGGAATATGCTTTATTGAACAGTTGTTTGGTGACAAAACCTTATCTGGTGCACCAACTTTTGTATCATGATAACTTTCGGCTTTTTCGGGCCATCTCCCATCTGGAACAACTTCTGAAGCACTTCTGGCTTCTGCTATCATCTTCCAGAATTCTTCTAAGTTTTCTGCTCCTGGAAATATTCCCCCAATACCAGTAATTGCTATAGATAAAGCTGTTGTTCTGCTGTCACCACTCATTTAATCAATCTCCAAGAACCCTTTTTTTGAAAGCATTTGTCAAAGCTGAATTTATTGTACATTCATAACCATCAATAATTGCTGCAACTTTTCCATCATTGGTTATAAATTCTATGGTAGCTATTGCAGAAGAAGTGCTCTTTTTAGCAGCTTTAGCAGATATTGTTACTTCCTGACCATCAAAGCTTTTAATGAACTGTCTGTAGTTTTTTGCGTAATTTGGCAGTGATGGAGCACCAAGTGCTTCTGTTGTCCAAAGAATCATTAGTTGGTATGCAGAATCAATCATTAGAGGGTCTGATTGCCAATTTGTGAACATAGGTTCTTTGAACCAGTCTGCTAATGGTTTTGAAGTTTTACTTACTGCAACCATACCATCATTCGACCAGCCCTTTATTTCTGTAAGAGCCTGTAAAAATTCACCATGGAACAGACATTCGCTATAAGCTTCTTTAATGCTGCGATTGTATTTTTGGCTAATATCTACTTTTTGAACTTCAGGAACTTTTAAAGCAAAGCCCTTTGGAGCAAGTATTATTTCTGCTTTTGCGTTAACATGCTGCCATTTAACACCGTCTGTTCTTAATTCAGCAATAGCTTTATAAGTGCCATCTTCTTGTAATTCAGCTTTTTCAGAATAGAGATGAAGTATTTGAGAATCAGATTCTAATACTACACCCTTTTGCAAACGCATTTCATTGTAGCCTACAAATTCAAGACCTGAATTTACTGCTACAGCAGCTTGGCTTAATAATTCAGCAGCAACAGCAACAGGTAGAACGGCTTTCCCGTTCATTACATGAGATTTTAACCAGGCATTCTCCCTGATATTTAAATCAAAGTCGAATGCCTTTAGGCTTTTTTTGATGAAGACAAAGCCTCTTTTCCATCAATTAGGCCGATAATACCTATTTCAACGGCACCTTCGTTATCATTTGTTAATTCAACGATTGGGCATCTTGCACCTTTTTTCAACGGAATCAGACCAATTCCTTCATTAATGAATACTTTTCTCAATGAAGAATCAACCATACCGCCGTCCCAAGGACCCCAGTTGAAAGCCATTACATGACAATCATTACGTAAAACCTTAACTTTCTGAGCTACTTTGTTCAATACTTCGTTAGCCATTGCGTAATCGACTTGACCAGTGCGGCCCTGACGACCTGAGAATGAAGAGAATAATACAATCGCTTTGAGATTATCTTCATTAGTAGCTTTTAATAGGTTCTTCAAACCTTTGACTTTTGTATTAATAACATCGTCAAGCTGTTCTCTGGTTTTGTCTTCAATGTTTTTATCTCGTTTTACGCCAGCACCATGAATAATTCCTGAAATATTGCCAAATTCTGAGCGAACTTCAGAAACGATTTTTTCAATCTGTTCTTCATTTAATACACTTGCAGAGTAATATTTAACTTTAATATCAAGCTTTTGAAGTCTTGCAATGTTGGTTAAAACTTCTCTGTTGGCCATAGCAATTTTATAAGCTGCTCCAAGTTCTTTTGGAGTCATCTTTTTAGCTGAGCTATTCACCATGATTGCGCGTTTAATTTCAGCTTCATTTTTAAGTGAGGCTAACCAGGCTGGTTCTGCTTCTGGTAACGGAGAACGACCTATTAGAACCATATTGGTTCCATATTGTTTTGCAAATGCAATAGCTGTTTCAGCAGTAACGCCTCTAGCACCACCAGTTACTATAATTGTGTCGCCCTTTTGGAAGGTTGAAGGTGCATCAGTTCTTTCTGAACGAGCTTCTTCAATTTCTTCTATCATTTTTCTGGAAGTCTTGCACAAGCCTGTTTCCATCGGGCCAGAAACGGTTATTTCTTCTGCCAGCAACTCAGCAGCTATGTCGTTTTCTTTAAGTCTATAATCAAGGTCTATAGCCTTAGAAGCAACTTCTGACCATTCATATCTAGTGGTTTTGGTTATACCTGCTAAACCACCCTGAACTGGGTCAACATTCTTTGTCATTGAAGCTAAGCCAAAACTTCCGTCTAATCTTGAAACTGTAGCCAAAACACCTTTATTGGCTTTTAAGGTTGATCCAGATTCTTTGATTGCCATAAATGCGTCTTTTAGCCATTCTACAGATGTATCTTCCCAGAGGTTGAGGGTCGCTTTTTCTGGCTTAGGTGCTATTACTACTAATCCCTTTGCGTCTTTAGGGAATTTGCCAGCCATGATATCAGCTAAGCTTTGGGTTTCTGCCTTGATGTCTTTTTCTAATAGTTTCTTTGCGAGACTTTCTGCCAGTTCAGCGTCATCATTGCTTATCACAACTTTGTCGCCTTTATTTAAAAGCTTAACACCGTTGGGTTTACCAATCTCAACTGCTTTGATTATTGTGCGTTTTAATTTAAAGTCTTCAGCGTTATCTTCTTCTTCAATTTCCGAAGATGCGCCTCCAGAGTTTGAAAAACTGCTGGGGGAGCTGTCACCTAGTGACTGAGGGGGTCTTTGAGAATCTGTAGTTAAAAGACCCCTTTCGGCACTGCGTGCCACTTCCCCCACCTGCGTGGGGGCAGTTCTTGGAGTGATGACTTCGAGAATCTGATTTAAGGTTCTCAGCTTACCTAACTGATCAGGCTGAACAACAGGAGCTTCAGGCAATCTTTCCTGAATTGCTGACATGATTTCAACTCTCTTAATTGAGTCAATACCAAGTTCAGCTTCCATATCCATGTCGAGGTTGAGCATATCGGCAGGGTAGCCTGTCTTTTCGCTTACAACTTCGATTAGAGTGCTCTTAAGCTTGTCTGCATCAATCGAAGAAAGACCCCTTTCGGCACTACGTGCCACTTCCCCCACCTTCGTGGGGGCAGTTCTTGGAGTGATGACTTCGAGAATCTGGTTGAGGGTTCTCAGCTTACCCAACTGATCAGGCTGAACAACAGGAGCTTCAGGCAATCTTTCCTGGATAGCTGACATGATTTCAACTCTCTTAATTGAGTCGATACCAAGTTCAGCTTCCATATCCATATCGAGGTTGAGCATATCGGC
>ONIU01000285.1 GCA_900317935.1 uncultured bacterium | reverse complement strand
AATATATTTACAAGGTAAGGGAAAGCAAAAAACTTAATCGGGCGGTTACGGCTATGGGGTAAGGCTCTGGTCAATCGCTAAAAAGAAAAAAGTTAAAAACTTTCAAAAAAACCTTGACAAGAAACAAAAAACCTGATATAATAACATCATCAAAAGAAACAAAAACTTTACATCAGAAAAGGAGAAAACATTATGGCAAACGTTATGACTTATGCAGAAGCTATCAACATCGCTCTTGAGGTTATGGGTGACTCTCATAAGGACGCACAGGAGAGACTGGAAGCCCTTAAGGCTCAGCTACTCAGAAGGCTAATGAAGCTATCAAGAAGATGATTGCTGAAATCCTTAGCGAAGCTGAAGAGCCTGTTGGCATGGTAAAGCTGATTGCTGACCCTCGCCTGCCTGACGGTATGTCGGTCCAGAAGATGGGCGCACTCCTTGGTCAGATGGTCAAGGATGGCATCGTTGAAAAGGGTAAAGATAAGAAGCATGTTGTTTACTCTCTGGTGGCAGAGAAGTAAAAACAAGGGGTGGCGACTTCCCCTAAAAAGTCGCTTTTTTATTGCGTGGCACGCGCCTGCGCGTTTTGCTCCGGCGCGTGCCAAAATTTTATTATACACCACCCGCCGCCTTTTTGTCAAGAGAAAATTGAAATAAAAATAAACAAAATTTGATCCCGAAATTTGTTTATTTTGTCTATTGCGTTTTTAATAGCTATCGCTTATAATTATACTTGTCAGGAGGGATAAAAAATGATACATATTTTAGCTACTGGATTAGAATGTGGTAATCCGTTTGTATATCTTTTCTTTTTTGTGTTGTTTGAACCACCTGTTATGATTATAATCTTTTATTTAATAGATTATTTTAAAGAAAGGAAAAATAAAAAATGACAGGAAAAATTATTTTTACAATTTATATTATTAGTATATTTATTATCGGTGTTTGTAGTGTCTATTATAAACCGGAAAAAGATGAAATTAATTTTAATTGGGTTTTTGCCCTGTTTTTAATTTTATATATAATAAGTCCTATAATTGCAAAATTTTGCGGATTACTTTAAAAAATATCCTTGACAATTTCCCTAATGTATGATAATATATAATCAACAAAAGGAAAGGAGATAACAAAATGAAAACACTTGTATTCGATATGGATGGTACTCTTGCAGATACTTATGGAGTTAACGGATGGCTTCAGATGCTTAGGGCGGAAGACCCCACACCGTATGAAAAGGCAACTCCCCTTTATGATATGATGTTATTGACAGCTATCCTGTGGGTTCTTAAAAATGACGGTTGGAGAATCGCCGTGACCTCGTGGCTTGCTAAAGAATCTTCTCCTGAATATGACGCTAAAGTCAGACAGGCAAAAATTGATTGGCTTCACCGCTATGATTTCCCCTATGATGAAATCCATATTGTAAAATATGGAACAACTAAAGCAAATTGCACTCGTAAACATGGCGGTTTTCAGATTCTTGTAGATGACAATGAGAAGGTCCGCAAGGGCTGGACACTGGGAGACACTATCAACGCTAATGAAAATATTATTCCGGCTCTGTCGGCTCTGATTGCATAAATTCCAGGGGGCACAAGCCCCTTTTTTGCCTGCGCCGCGGTCCTTCAGGCCGCGGCGAAAATTCAATTATAATACACGCTGGAGATTTTGTCAAGTGGAAATCTGCACAAACTTACATCAATTTAAATCCCGTAATTTGTGCAATATTCCGATATTGTGTTTTTTAAAAAATTTTGATAAAATATAATTGTTCCAAGGGAGAGAGGAACTGAAAGAAAAACTCCTTGTTTCGGCATATTACCATTTGAGAGCCTCTTTTTTCAAAGAAAAAAGGAATAGGTTAAATGGCGTTTCAAGGATTACCTGTCCGTTCTCTTTTGCGTGAAAAGAGATAAAAGGTAGTAAGCATCGGCGCCATGCTTACGAAAAAAATTAAAAAAATTGTTGACAAATAAAAAACTTTATGATATAATAAATACATAAAGTAAAGAAAACAAATAATCATCGGAAGGAGAAACAAATGAAACAGATTTTTATTGGAATGCTCGCAATTGCTCTTGTTTTTGGTATTAGTTGGGGTGTTACTGTAGGACTTTTTTATCTTGCTTGTACAGTTTTTAACTGGGCAGGTCTTTACAATTTCTTTAACATTGCTCCTATCGTTTTTTCGTGGAAAATCGCAACCGCCATTTGGGCTTTGCTTACAATCTTTAAATGGATTTTCGGTTCAGGAAGTTCTTCAAAAAAATAAAAAAACTTCTTGACAAAAACAAAAAAATAATATATAATAATTACATAAGATAAAGAAAACAAAATCATTCATCAAAAAGGAGAAATATTATGGCAAACGTTATGACTTACGCAACTGCAATCGAAATCGCAATCAAGGCTCTTGGCGATACAAATCCTGAAGCTGTTGAGCGTCTTACCGCTCTGACTGCACAGCTTGCAAAACGTGGTAGCAAGGGTGGTCCTACTAAGACTCAGAAACAGAATGAAGTCCTTAAGGCTACTATTCTGGAAATTCTGGGAGAGTTCGAGGACTTCATCCCTATGGCGGACCTGCTTGCAGATGACCGCCTGCCTGCTGATATGTCTGTTCAGAAAGCAGGTGCTCTGCTTGGTCAGCTTGTAAAGGCTGAAAAGGTAACTAAGGTTATTCACAAAAAAAAGACTCTGTACGCAATCGCAGGCACAGAGTTCGTTGCCCCCGATACTAAGGGGGATGAGGGCGAGGACGCCTAATTTCTAAGGGTTTGCGGTTATCCCTTAAAACCGCTTATGTGCCCGTAGCTCAGTTGGTAGAGCATTTGACTTTTAATCAAAGGGTCGAGGGTTCGAACTCCTTCGGGCACATTTGACTAACTTTTATTTGTCCTCCTTTCTGTGTGTGGGACTGGTAGAAATACCAGTCCTATTTTTTTGCCTGCGCCGCGGTCCTTCGGGCCGCGGCGAATTTTCCATTATACCATACCGCC
>ONIU01000039.1 GCA_900317935.1 uncultured bacterium | reverse complement strand
CTTTCGGTGCCTCTCGCCTTAGCGAGGTAACTATCTTAGCAAATCTTTTTTTAAAAGTCAACTACTTTTTTATATTTTTTTAGACAAAAGATATAAGACCAAAACTTGAGATATAAGAAGAATGATTAACAGACAAATCTTATAATTTATGTCTTCTATCTTAAATCTTAATCAAAGATTTACTTTTCAAATAGCTTCACCCTCTCGCTTGAGGGTGAAGATTATCATACCACTTTATGTACACAAGTCAACTTATTTTTTATATAAAATTGCTTTTGGTTTTAATCATAAAATAATTGTCATACACAAGTTACTTACATATCAGAAAGAATCATTTTTTGAAACATGTTCTACTATGCTTACAGTTTATTTGATCGAATATCTGCCAGTTATTTGCCTGCACTTATCTTTTTAGGTTGTTTACTATTTGATTTTAAGAAGTCTTAGTTTTTACAATTTATATAAGCTGATATACTTTCATAGGTTTGGATTTACCTTTTAACTCAACTTCTCCATAGAATTCAGCATTTATATTATTGCTAATATATCTATAAATTGTTTCAGATATCAAACATTTGTCTATCTTTTCTGAAAAAACAGCAATACGTGCAGTTACGTTAACAGGATCACCAATTATTGTGAAATCACGCTTTTCACCCACACCTAAGTAACCTGAGATTACCTCTCCAAAATTTACTCCGACAGCAACATTAAAATAGAGTTTATCACAAGTTTTGATAATGGAAGCTGCTTTTGCTGCATTAGCAGCAACCTCTTCAGCGGTTTTATCTCCTAAGTGAAATGCTATAAGTAACTTTTCCCCCATTATTTTATCTATGTCTCCACCATTTTCTATAACTATTTTAGCAATAAGCGCTATCTGTTGTCTTAATTTATTAAAAAGTTCTGAAACAGGCATATTTTTCATTATCTTATCAAAACTTGGAACAGTTACATATAGTAAAGCAACATTAACCTTTTTACTATCTATGTTTGAAAGTTTGGATGCAGCTTTTAAAGCTGTTTTGGAAACCATTCTATTAATAAGTTGCTTTTCTTCTAGTCCTTTCATCATTTTATCAAAAGAAAGACACAAGGCTCCAAGTTCATCTTTTCTTTGGAATTCAGTTCTAAATATATAATTACCCCTAGAAGCAGCTCCAGCTCCATTAATTAGTCGCCTTACAGGATAAAGTAAATCAGAAATAATACTTTGAGCTATCATAAAAATCATAAGCAAAGAAAAAATCAAAAATACAACAAAGAACATAATGCTATAAAAAGCTTTTTGCCTTAAAGGATATTCAGAACTAAGAGCAATATAAACATTATCTTTTATTATATTACCCTGCCTTGCTTCCAAATAATGAATACCGTTAATATCAACCTTTTTTGAAAGAGGTAAATAACTTGTATTTATCCAAGAAGAAGCAAGACCAAGTTCCTTTACTGTCCGAAATTCTTCTCTTTTATTATTGTACCATCCATCATGAAAAAAGAATTCACCAACATTTATATTAGGAGAATAAAAACAAAATAATTTATTATCGATAGAACCAGAAGCTAAGTGCGTTTTATAAGAGATTATACTGTCATTTTTCTTATTGCAAAGATCTGGTTTAAATTCATTATCAAAATATATAAGAGAAACAATTACAAAATCCGGGTTAATTATTTTAGGGAAACAACCAATATATAAAGCTATTGAAGAATAAGAACTCGCTACTATTAATAAATTATTAGGAAGATTGGTTAGTCTTAGAGCAACATCACTGCCATAGGCAGAAGACAAAATTTCTAACGTCTTTTCAGATATCATTTCGTTTTTAATAGATTCATTATTATTATTTATATTTGAACTTTTGTTTTTATCAAGAAAAGATGCTTTTACTATTTTTGAAATCAAATCTCCAAAAGAACTAGATTTTTTTTCATCTTTATTACTATGTTTTGCAGCAGCAACCCAGTCATCTTTCCCGATAAACATGATTTCTTTAATAACAAAAAAAGGATAGACTGATTCTAATTTTAAAGAATTATTTATATAATTTCTTCCAGCAACATTTTTCTTTAAATAATTACTAAATTCATCACATTCTTTTTCTCTTTCCTCTTTTTTAGCCTCATGTATTTTTGATATGAAATTATGAATATCGTTTGAAGAAGGTAATTTTTTGAGGTAATATTCACAAAAAGGACTATAATAATATTCCCGACTTTCAAGTTCATTCATCTGCTGGTTAAGATCAAGAACAAGATCTGCTTTGTTTAGATTAGATTCTTCTACAACAAAAAGGTAAGCAACAAAACAGACTGTCAATATTGGCATTATTGCAGAAAGAAACATTTCTTTCCTTAATATAGAAGCAATAGAATTATTAACAACTTTTTTGATTTTCTCTAAATACCACAAAAATATAGTGAGTATTATGACAAACAAAATAAATGCAATAAGAATTAATTTATTTGAAGAGTAATAATTGAAATATAAATCCTTAGAAATAATAAAAACACTGAAAGGCTGATTATTTATATAAATTTTCTCATCAGGAATATAATAACCCTTTTTTATAATATTGTCATTATTAGAATTTTTAAACAATTCTTTTTCTTTTTCAGGAAAATCAGGAGAAAAATACCAGTCATTATCGTTTTTTAAAACCATCAGCATCTGCTTACCTGCCAATAGAGTATAATAATTAGGCAATAAATCTTTATCAATGCTTTCTGGCATACCACAAAAAACATATGCAATCAGATTATTATGGCTGTAATCATATATTCTTTCTGTGTCAAACAACATATCTTCCTTAGCTAAAGTTATAGAAGATGAACGTCTAAAATAAACACCTTGCTGAAAATCGTAAAATCTTGTTACTTTGCTTGTAAAGCTACTTATATCATTCTCAAAATAGTCTTCACCTAAATCTATAAGCTCTTCTCTTTCAAGTTCTTTTTCTTTTTTAGAATTCTTTTCTATAAATTCTTTATATGATTTTGTAAAATTATTCATCAAATTACTTGTTTCTTCTGAAAACCCGTTATAAACAATTCTTTCACTTTCAGTTCCTATACTTTCATCAAGGAAGCAGCAACAATACTTAGGAATTGGAACTCCTAGTTTTTCATATTTTAAAGCGATTTGTTTTACTTCATTTTTAAGATTTTTCGAGTTTTTATTTATATTTATTTTCTTTAAATCATCAAAAAAATCAAAACAAAGAGTTTCAAAAGAAGATTTTAAAACATCATCACATTTTAGTTGTTCTATTAGTCTATATGAATATTTATCTGAATCAGATTTTAAATTATCGTAATTAGTATCATTAATTAATTTAATTCCAAATGTTACCAACAAAATTATAATTAAAATAAAAAAAGAAAAAAACATTATCTCTTTTATTTTCTTAAAAGATGTTAAATCACTAGAGAGTGAAAAATAATTAATATTTTCCTTTCGTTCCTCATTTTGATTTACAAATAATTCCTTTTCTGAGGAAAGTAAGGAATCAGATTTTTCAGTATTTACTATTTCATTCAAAGTATAAAGATTAAAATCTAAGTTCTTACTATCAATTTTTCTGAATCCTAATCCAAAAGAAGTCATTTTTTCAGCTATTTTTTCATCTACTACTAATGGGAACAAAGGATTTTGAATAGTCAAAGCTTCAAATTTTGCAGCATTTTTCAAAGGATCTCCTAAGATAGGATAATCAAGTCTTGTTTCTAAGCTTCCCACTGAACCAGAATGCATGGTTCCAGAGCTAAGCCCGACTCCAATTCTATAAGTAAATAAATTTTTATCTTTACGACGAATATTAATTGTTTTTAACCTGTATATCATCATAGAAGCAGCTTTAAAAGCTCTTTCGTATGAAGAAGTTTCATATTCTGATTTTTCAGGGAAAACAGCCTCTATAGCATCACCGATATATTTATAAATTAAACCTCCATTATCAGAAATAATCTTAGTCATTTCAGCAAAATGCTCATTTAAAAGCTCTGTAATTATTATAGGGTCATATTGTTCACTCATACCTGTAAAATTACGAATATCAGATACTAGAGCCACACCATTAAATGTTTCTGTATCACTCAAAAGATTGCTACTATTTTTCTTTAAAGCCTGTACAGCCTGTTCAGATATTAATTTTGATAATCGTTCCTTTTCCCTTAATTCCATTATCATATTGCCAAATTCGTTAGACAATTTACCAATTTCGTTATCAGGATTATCTTTAAATCCTATATTCAAATTGCCAGCCGATACTTCATCTAAGGCCTTTTTTAATAAAGAAATAGGTTTTAAAAATACTGCAGAAGAACGAAGGCTACATATCCAGAGTGTAAAAACAGAAATAATTATAAGAAAAACAAAAGCCATCATTCTTTCAAAAACCTTATTAATAATACCTATTTTATTTATCCAGCCCACAAAAACGATTTGATTAAAATTGAAAGAAGGCATTATAAAAACAATATTATTATCATATACAAAAGTATCTGTTTTCTTAAAAAAAGATGCTTGTTTTACATGCTTGTATATTTCATTTTTAAGATCTTTTGAAGCATGTCTAGTTTCTTCAATAAAATCAATTGATGTTCCATTTATTTTATAAGCTACAAAATTTTGATTAATATTTTTTAAATCATTGTTTTTAATAGCATTTTGAATTATTTTTTCATCTAAGGTTTTGTCATCCCAAAGAACAAGAAGCATATATTTTGTTTCGCCGTCTATTTTAATTATGTCAAAAATCTGATACCCACAAAAATCTCCATTTTTCCTAGGTATAGGTAAAGCAAAGTGTTTGCTCATATCTATTTTTAAATGCCTTCCTGCTAAAGAAAAATAGGCATTTTCCGCAAAACTATTATCATTATCGTTTTTATATTCTTCTAATATTGTATCTGGTTTCTCTTTTATTATTTCATCTCTTAAAAGTTCTACCTGAACCGAATTAAAAGAATCAACCAGGTTTTTAATATCTTTATTAAGTGCTGCAGAACCTGTTGCAAAACCTCCTCTACCAACAGCATCATAAAGTCTGACTCCATAAATCGGTAATTTGTTGTCATAGTCTCTATTTTCATAATAATTCACTACATAATCAGTAACTTTTTTGCTATCAACTCCATACTTCTTGAGTAATTCTTTAAGCTTTAAATCATTAACCAATTTATTAAAAGCAACTTTATATTCTCTTATTTGTTTTAACTTATGAGAATCTAAAGTTCTTAAAGAAAGTTGAAGTTCATTATTAGCCTGTTCAACAGATGTATTCTCAAACTCTAATAAATATCCATAGGCAGCTACACATAGTATACTTAAAGGGACAACTGAAGCTAAGGCATAAGAGACGATAAATCTTGTTCGTAAATTTAATTGAGGCCAAATTCCAAAACCAATTCCTAAATAGAGAATAATTGATAGCGTCAAAATAATTGAAATATTAATAATTATTAACCATTTTGGGGAATAATCTATTTTTATTGACTTAACCAATACTACAGCTATATGAGTTGAATTGCGATCTAAATGACAAAAAGCAGAATAATTACCTAATTTATTGTTTTGGGGTAAAGATTCCATTAGCCAATAATCTATTTTATCTTTATTTTTAATAATTAAAGAATCAGCCCATTTTTTAAAAATATCAGACTTATCAAGCGGAAATAAAAAATTAGCTTCACCATATTCTTCAAATATAGGAATAAATGCACCTATAGCCTTTCTTCTAGATTTAAGCTTTTTTAATGCTAACAATCGGCCATATTCTGCTTGATTATCTAATTCGCTACAAAGCAAAATTACGCCATAAATTCCTTTATCTCCTATATCTGCGTAATCCCATATAAAATAAGAATTTTTGTGTATGCCATTAGTATAGGTAGTAATACCTCTCATATCATCCTGAGAAATAGCTTTTAAATTAGAAAATCTACCTAATAGAGTTTTCGCAAAAGATTCATTGGATTTATTATTGCTCCCAATATTTAAATTGTATAAATACTCAAAAGCCTTACACAACGTTCTTTTACCAGTATTTAAGCTACTTTTAGAATAAATAAGTTCTGCTTGCTTTGTTTTATTAGGAATATTAAAGACATAGAGATTGAATTCAGGGAAAGGTGCTTCAAATATTTTATCAGCAGATTGTTTAATATAATCGGTTAAATTAGAATTAGTTGTATTATCTAATTTAACTATGCTTTGGATTTCATTAAAAAAATCTCTAAAATGAAAAGCAAATTCAGTGCTGAAATTACTTTCAGCAGATAAGGTTTCTGCTTCTTGAACAGCTTCCTTTTTTTGTTCTTTTTCAGCCCAGTCAAAATTTATCTTAGAAATAAACAAATAACTGAGATTTAAAGCAATTAAAGGAATTACAAAAATAAGAACAATTAGAAGTATGTTGTATTTTTCTGAAGACAACCTAGTCATATAATATGTATATTAGTATTTTAGAGTAAAATAGTAAAGTTATGGTTTTCTATATGTTTTCTCAAAATTGTTTTAGCGAATTACTTCTTTCTTTAATTTGTTGAAGAATTTTTAATCGAATTATTAAAAGACTCTTTTAGAATAGTTATTTAGCATCTTTTCTCTACGAATAAAAAAAGGCTTGGGTTTCCCAAGCCTTTTTTCAACCTAAGATTGGCATTATTCGTATCTGAAAGCTTCGATCGGGTCGAGCTGAGATGCTTTGTAAGCCGGATAGAGACCAAAGAAGGTGCCTACACAGAAAGAGAAAGCTACAGAAACAACAATTGAAGTCGTTGATACAACTGGTGTGAAGTTTGGAGTAAAAATAGATATTACTTTTGCAAGTCCAACACCACATAATATTCCCAAAATACCACCAGCACAGGTTAAAACAACAGATTCAACCAAAAACTGCCACATAATATCGGAAGTTTTTGCCCCGATTGCCATACGAATGCCTATTTCTCTAGTTCTTTCTGTAACAGAAACAAGCATAATATTCATAACCCCTATACCGCCGACCAACAAAGAAACTGAAGCAATAGCACCTAGAAGTAGAGCAATGATTGTAAGAGTGCTTCCAGCCATTTCTGCAATGTCGTCTTGAGTAACAATATTGAAGTCATTGTCTTTTCCTTCTGCTATTTTATGTCTTCTGCGAAGAACTTCTTCAATCTCAGTTTTAGCTGATTCAACAGAATCAGCCGTAGCAGCAGAAATATTAAGCATATCGCAGTGGTTTACGCCTCTAATACGCCTTTGAACTACAGAGAAAGGCAAAAGAATTAAATCGTCCTGATCACCACCCATACCGCTTTCACCACGAGATTTTAAAACACCGATAATTTCTAAGGGCATTTTGCTATATCTAATGGTTTTCCCAATTGGGTTAAGGTTCCCAAAAAGGTTTTCAACAACAGTAGAACCTACTACACAGACTTTTGAACCAGCAGATATTTCATTTAAAGTAAAAAATCTGCCTTCACTTACTTCTCTAGAAGCAATTTTAAGATAATCCTCGGTTACGCCCATACAACTAGTATTAGAGTTGTTGTTTCCATAAATAGCCTGACCAGAACCTCTGCTAATAGGTGAAACCATACCAACAGAAGGGCAGTCACGCAGAATTGCATCTGCGTCTGCTGGCTTCAAAGTCATCATAGAGCCTCTTGCCCCATGGAAACCACGTCTGTTTGAGCTACCAGGCATAACCATAATAAGATTAGTACCCATTTTGGAGATGTTTTCCTGAACAGAATAATAAGCACCCTGCCCAAGAGCAACCATACCAACTACAGAAGCAACACCAATAATAATACCAAGAGCAGTGAGGAAAGAACGCATTTTATTACGGTTAAGACTAATAAAAGCTAGTTTAATAATACCAAGAAATCCCATATATATAGCCTCCTAGTCTTCGATTTCAGTGCCTGGCTTCTTATGTTTTTTTATTTCTTCGGAAGCAAGCAAAACTTTATCATTACGTTTATCGCTGACAATCTGTCCGTCAACGATTTTAATAACTCTTTGAGTATATTCGGCGATATCGGGTTCGTGAGTAATTAGCACTATTGAAATTCCCTGCTGATTAAGCCTCTGGAAAATGCCCATTATTTCTATGCTAGAATAAGAGTCTAAGTTGCCTGTTGGTTCGTCAGCCAGAATAACAGAAGGCGTATTGCAAATAGCTCTAGCAATAGCTACACGTTGCTGCTGACCGCCTGAAAGCTGATTTGGGTGATGATTTTCTCTTCCCTTTAAGCCAACAGATTCTAAGGCCGCCATAGCCCTTCTATGGCGTTCACTTGCTGGAACACCAGCATAAACCATTGGCAATTCAACATTTTCTAATGCACTAGTTCTAGAAAGAAGATTGAATCCTTGGAAAACAAAGCCTATCTTTCGATTGCGAACCAAAGCCAATTGATCTTTTGAAAAATTGGAAACATCTTCCCCTTCAATATAATAATTGCCTGAAGTAGGCTTGTCTAAGCAACCTAAAATGTTCATGAGTGTTGATTTGCCAGAACCAGAGGTTCCCATTATTGAAGTGAATTCATGTTTGTAAAACTCAACATTAACGCCTCTTAGAGCATGAACAGAAACACCATCCATTTTATAAATCTTCTTAAGATCTTTAACTTGAAGCAAAACCTCTTTTTTAGATTGTAGCTTATCGTTAACAGATTGAGTTTCTTCCTTTTTAGGAAGCACTACTTCTTTTTTCTTAGTAAGACCACCCATTTCTGACCTCCTTAAATTATATTCTTGGAGGAGGCCCTTGACGACCACTTTGACTCTTTGACGAAGTTTGTATTCCAGAAACTCCTATAACTACTTCATCGCCTTCTTTTAAAACATCATTAGCAACTTCTGTATAATCCTGATTTGAAAACCCCATCTTAACAAGTTTTATAACAGGTTTGGGGTTATGGGGCAATTTAACCCAAACAGGAACTGTATCAGTAGCAGTAATAGTCTTCTGGACTTCTCTTATTTCAGCTTTCATAGCTTCTGAAGTTTTAACAAACATTGCTTTCTGAGGCATACGAAGAACATTCTTCTTTTCACTGACTAATATTTCTGCATTGGCTGTCATACCCGGTTTAAGCAACAATTCTTCATTGTCAACATTTACCATAACGGAATAAGTAATAACACTAGAACTTTCGTTAGGAGAAAGTCTAACCTGATGAACAATACCTTTAAAAGTTTTGTCTTTATAGGCATCAACAGTAAATGTCACTTGCTGACCTTCTTTAACAACACCTATGTCTGTTTCGTCTACTGCTGTATCTATCTGCATTTTTCTAAGATCTTGAGCAATAGTAAAAAGTTTTGGAGCCTGAAAACTAGCAGCAACAGTCTGACCTTCATCAACATCTCTTGAAATAATACGGCCATTAATTGGGGAATAAATCTTAGTGCGGTCTAGGTCAATCTGAGCAAGGCTTAACTGTGCTTCAGTCTGTGCAATACGTGCTTTTTGGCTTTCTAAATCAGCATTCTGCCCTTCTATTTGTGCATTAATTGCGTCAATTCTTGCTTTTGAGCTTTGGAGGTTAGCTTTTGAAACATCAAGATTAGCTTTTGCAGTATCTCGACTGGTTTCAGCATTATCTAATTCTGATTTTGCAATTAACTTTTTATCAAAAAGTTCTTTTATTCGTTTGTAGTTTCTTTCAGCATCTTTAACGTTTATTTCGGCTTTCTTGACGTTTGCTTCACTAGCTTGAATATCTGCTTTTGCAGTAATCATAGAAGCCTGTAGATTCTTTAACTGTGCATAGTTTCCAAGCATTCCAGCTTTTGCACTTTCTAAGTTTGCTTTTGCCTGCAAAACCTGTGCTTTAAAAGAAGAATCATCTAATTCTGCAATGAGCTGATTTTCTTTAACTTCGTCATTAAAATCAACATAGATTTTAACGATTTTACCGCTGACTTGAGAACCTACTTCAACAGTGTTCAAAGCTGCCAATGAACCAGATGAAGAAATAGAGTTAACAATATCACCTTTAGTTATTTTAGTTGTAGTGTAAGTCGTTTCTTTTTTTGTTGAGGATTTTACGTGCCACCAGACTCCGCCACCAATAAGCAGCGCCAGTATTATCAGTATCGCAAAAAATTTTTTCATCTATTATCTCCATTTTCTTCAGCTTCCATGGGTTCTATAATTGCTTTGACTTCGTCAAGTTCCTTGTTGTCACCGAGTAATTCTACAGCCTTGTCTAGACTGTATTCCTTAGGCATTCTGCCTAAAGTGTTGTCTAGCTTTGTTTGAGCAATCAAACAGTCAAAATAGGCAGTAATGTAGTTACCTTTTGCTTTTTCATAATCGACTCTTGCGTCAGTTATTTCAAGAGGTGAACCTAAGCCAGTGTCGTAACGGCTTTCAGCTAATTCCAAACTTTCACTAGACTGCTTAACCAATACTTCATTAGCTTTCACTCTCTGAGCCGAATCAATAATGTCATTAATGCAGTTTTCAACTTCCGCATCAATATTAAGTTTAAGATTATCCAGGGAAGCTTTGGTTCTTGCATAATTGCTTTTAGCAGAATCTACAGCAGCTTTTGTAGATCTTCCATCATACAAAGACCATGAAAGACCTAATGCAACACTCCAACCTCTGTCTTGAGGAGTATGGGTCTGGCTCCAGGAGTATCCTGCTGAAGAGTTTAAAGTCGGTTTTAAAGAAGTTCTAGCTTCGCTGATTCTATATTTGGCAGATCTTAGCTTTGCTTCTGAAGACTTAACTTCTGGTCTTTCCAAAGCAATGTTGACATATTCCTGTTTAACACTTTCGTCTATATTTGGAAGAGCTTCTAATTCGTAGGCTGCTACGTGAATCGGGTGATCAACACCAATAGCATTTCCTACATTTACTAATGCTTCTTTAAGAGTACTTCTAGCGCTTATAAGATCAACTCTTGCATTGGCAACATTAACTTGAGCCTTGGTAATGTCATAAGGTGCATGTGTTCCAACTTCAACAAAAGTTTCAACTTTTTTAAGATGTTTTTCATAACCATCTAAGGTTTCAAGCTTAACCTGAAGCATTCTCTGAGCTTGCTGAGCCTTAAAGAACATAGTTTTTATATTTGCAGCCATAGATATGAGAGTAGTTTCTCTGTCTTTTTTAGCTGCTTCCAAAGCTTCTTTAGACTGTTTCTTCTGCAAAGAAAACTTTCCTGAATCATACAGCTTTTTGGAAATACTTACAGATTCACTCTGCCCGCTGTTAGAGTGAAAAGAAGTGACATTGCCTTTTCTCTGGTCTTTGCTGTTATTTAAGTTCACGCTGGCATTTACTTTAGGGTCAAAACTAGCCTTAGTGCTTAATAGAGCTGCTTCCTGGATTTTAACATCCTGATCAGCCATTATTACTTTTGGGTGATTTTTCAGACCATATTGCAAGCATTCTTCCAAAGACCAAATCTTTGATTCATTGTTAGAATCTGACCCTTGTGCAAATACAGGAGCATACATTGATGCCATTAATAAAGAAATGGCACAGATTTTTATTGTTTTTCTCATTTGTTACCTCGTGAGAATTAATATCTCATTTTTTTTGCACTAATATCAATAACCCATTATATTAAGAAAAGTAAAGAATTTGAAGCTTGAATTTTAAATAGTTTTAGATTAATTTTTATGATAAGAACTAGTTTTTCATATTGAAAAGAAAACAAAAAAATACAAAAGTAGAAATCATGGAATTATTTGATTCTCCTCCTAGTGAAGAAACATTACTAAAAGAAAGAGCAGACTTTCTTAGTGACCTAGCTGACAAAATGAATTCCGAGCTTTATCAGGGAACTAAGCTTATAAAAAATCATTTTAGTTTTATAAAAAAATTTGATATAGATGATGGTTCCAATATTATTTTAGGGAATATTGAAGGCTATAATTTTTGTTTCGTAGAAGATTACTGTATACAAGCTAGTAAACATAATCGTTCACATTGGGAATCAAAATTTATTATAGAAATGAAACAAGAAAAATTTCCTGATTTTTCTTTAGAGCCTAAAAAACAAGCGATTAAGAATTATTTAACCGGATTATTAATTACCTTAGTCATTTTTTTTATACCATATTTTGTTAGTTTTTTTAAAAAAGATGAAGTTTATTATATTGCTCTTATAATATCAGTTTGTATTGGCTTGATAGTGTTAACAATCTGCATAGAAGGTTTTAAGAACATTTATCAACAAGATAAATATAAAATCAACAATTATACTTTTAAAGAAAAATATGTAATATCTTCTAAATTTAAACCTGAAAGAATAAGAGAAGTTTTAACAGATAAAGTTTGTAAAAAAATAGTTAACTATCCGTATGATTTAAATATTAGATTCGAAAATAAATGTATAGATATTGATTTTCCTTGGGATGAAAAACTATCTTATAATTCCTGCAATGCTCTTATTAATAAATATATTAGAATTGTTAAATTATTTGAGAATGACTCGGAAAGCTAGTATTTTTACAAAAATAAAAAAAGAGGCATTTAAGCCTCTTTTTTTTATCAAAGTTGAAGCGGATACTGGTCGGCCAGGTTCTGGTCTAGTAAATCACCTCTGAACCATGGCGGACAATGTTTGGAAGTTCTAAGTCTTACAAATGCTGCAGCAACTTCTGGGTCGAACTGAGTGCCTGAGCAACGTTTAACTTCTTCAGTTGCTTCATCGAAAGTAAGAGGCTTGCGGTAAGGTCTGCATGAAGTTATAGCGTCAAAAGAGTCTGCAACACATATAATTCTTGCACCTAATGGAATTTCTTCACCAGCAAGCTTATCCGGGTAGCCTTTTCCATCATAACGTTCATGATGATGCTTGATTATTTCGCAAACAGAATGCAAGAATTCGATAGAATTCAAAATTCCAGCACCAATATATGGGTGTGACTTAATGGTTTCAAATTCATCATCAGTTAAGCGGCCTGGTTTAAGAAGAATCTTTTCGGAAATACCAATCTTGCCGACATCATGAAGCAGTGAAGCATGTCTGATAGTATCGACTTCAGACTTAGGAAGATTCATTTCTAAGGCAATGCCAACGCTAAGGTCAGTAACACGTCTTGAGTGACCATGTGTATAGCTGTCTTTAGCATCTATGGCTGCGGCTAACGAACGAATTGTTTCGAGATAAACATTCAGAAGATTATGATAAAGTCTTGCATTTTCTATTGCAATAGAAGCCTGTGAAGCAAGAGTTTCAAGAAGATCAAGGTTATCAGAGGTAAAGGGGCCCTTCTTTTCTTTCTTTCTTTCGCAGTTAATAACCCCGATAAGATTATCTTTGTTAACCAAAGGAGCAGACATTAAAGTCAGATTTCTTGCTGAAAGCTGGCCGAAATCCTGATAATCTTTACTTGTTCCTGTATCGTCAAGCCTTATTGGTTTATGAGTAGCTGCCGCTTTACCGGCAATACCTTCACCAAGTTTAAGTCTGAAATCATTTATAGATTCATCATCAAAACCACGGTGAACTTCTACATAAAGCTCATTAGTAGAATCATCATAAAGCATAAGACTTGCACAGTCTGCTTCAGTGATTCTAGTGGTCATATCAATGAAGTAATTAAGAACAGAATCAAGATCTAATGAAGAGTTGATTGCCTTTCCAAGTTCCTGAATCAAACTGAGTTCAGCAACCTGCATGTCTGTTTTTTCGTGGAGACTAGCGTTTGCAATAGCTTGAGAAATCTGTCCAGAAATGCCAAGCAAAAGATTGAGGTCATCTTCTAAGAAAGCGTCGCCATTTCTCTTATTGTTAACATTCAAAACACCTAAAAGCTGATTATCATGCAACAATATCGGAACAGAAAGAACTGAACGAGTCTTATAATCAAGGCGGCCCTGATGATTCGAGAAACGCTCATCTTTTGAAATATCTTTTAAAAGAACAGGCTTCTTGTTTTGAGCAACCCAGCCGGCTATTCCTTCACCAGACTTAACTTCAATTCGGCCAACCATATTACTTGGCAAGCCAATAGCAGCATCCAGGGTCAAAACTTTCTTTGTGGGGTTATAAGCCATCAAAGAGCAGTTTTCGACATCCATTACTTCCTGAACCTGCTGCAAAATAGTGTCGAAAAGCTTAGATATGTTCAAAGTCTTAGATACAGAAGAACCTACCTTGTATAAAGTAGACAAGTAATCTAGCTTGCGTCTGGAATCATTGAACAATCTTTCGTTTTCAAAATGAGAGGTTATAATGCGGCCAATAGTGTTAAGTAAATCCTGATCAGATTCTGTAATTACTCTTGGGGAATCACAATGATATATTGCTAAGGTTCCAACAAAGCGATTATCCGCTGTAATTAATGGAACAATAAGCATAGATTTTGCAAACTGATCAAGGAAATTAACGTGAACAATTGTTCCATCGTGAATAGCATCAGCAATAAGAAGAGTCTTCCTGTTGGCAGCAACCCAGCCATGATAGCCTTTTCCAATGCCTATAGTAAGAGTATTCAACTCATTAGGCAAACCGTAAGAAGCACACATAGACAACTCTTCCTGATCGCTGTTGAAGAGCATTAGAGAAGCAGCACTAGAATCTGTAGCTTCACAAGCTTCTTTCAGCATTTGATTATAACCTTCCTGATCCAAGCTTCGGACAGAAAGCTTTTCAGAAATACTGAAAACCTTAGTTAGCTCTCTGAGTTTCTGATTAGAGTCAGCCAAAAGTCTGGAATTTTCAAGGACTCTTGACACCATTGAAGCCAAAGTATTCAAAGAAAGTTCATCGCTATTGGAAAAAGCATTGATTTCACTGGAATCAACAACTATGACGCCTACTAGCTTATCGCCGATAAGCAGCGGCATAGCCATTTCTGAATAAATGGTTTCTGGAGTTTCGATATACCTGGTATCCAGAAGAACATTAGGAATATTCAAAGATTCTTTGTGTTCTGCAACCCAACCAGAAATACCCTGACCAAAATCAACTCTGATTTTCTTAACTTCATGAGGGTATTTGCCTCTGGCAGCTACAACTTCAAGACTTTTGCTGTCGTCTTTTCTTAATAATAACGAACCGCCTGTTCCGCCTGTAATTTCAATAGCTATATCCATTACGAATTCAAGCAGATTTTGGAATTCCAAACTTGAATTCATAACTGTTGAAGCATGTTCTAAAACAGAAAGTATTTTTTCTTTTCTGGCAAGAGTAGTCTTTTCGGCCGCCAAATCAGCCATCTGGTCAAAGAAAGATTCTACAGACTCTTCTGTACCCTGAAGTTGTTCATCAGTAACTTCTGGGATATCAACATTTTCTTCGTGCTTAGAACCTATTTTGAAAAAAGGTCCGATCAATACAGCACCAAAAGAGATGCCTTTATGATTCAATTTCATGACTCTTAAAAAAGAGCCATCAGGTCTTTCCAGCAATTCTGAGGTCGGATAATCAACAATTTCGGTTGCATCCGTAAGACCTGGCAAAATCTTTTCGATATCGCCAATAACTACATCACCACGTTCATTGAATGGAGTAATGTGAAGTCTGGTGAGTTTAAAGATTCGACTTACAAAGCTTTTTAATCTTTCACGGTCACAGACTTCTTCTAAGAATATTTTTTTGACCATAAGAATGACTTCCTGTTTTAACTTGCTATAGCAAGAGGTTGCGATTGGGTAGTTGCTTTATAGTCTACAACTTTGTGGTTATTGTCCTAAAGGCTCCACTTGAGGGGAGCTGTCAGACAAATGTCTGACTGAGGGGTGAAGTAATTTGGAGCAAACTCTTATTCTTGGGTTTTATTTATACGCTATCGCTAAACAAGGTTTGCTATAATTCGGTCACCACTCCGGCACTTCGTGCCACCTCAGCAACTCACTGACCTCCTGTGGCTCGCTTGCACGCCGCCTTCCTTGGCGGCAGTCCTCTAGGAGAGGCTTTAGGGCAATAAAACCCATCACCACAACTCTAGGCGTTAGCCTTATTTAACAACGACTACAGAGTTATATCCTTCGTATTTGTTTTTAACTGTGGTTTCAGCTTTTGGATCAACAACCCAGTCAGTATCGTCAATTACAAACTGATATTCGTAGGTTCCTGCTTCAAGAGCTTTGGTGCATTTCCAAGTATTGTTTTCTTTTACCATTGGGTCTGCATCTTTATTCCAATTATTGAAATTTCCAACAACAGCTACTTTTGCTGCTTTTTCGTTTTCATATTCAAAAGTAACGCCTTTTTCGCCTTTGCATTCAGCACAGTTTTTATCAGTGCAAGTAGCGCATTCTGATTTTTCTTCTGCTTTTGGTTCTTCTTTGCATGAATCACAGTTCTTTTCTGTGCAAGTGCCACATTCTGGCTTATCGTTATTTTTTCTGTTTTCAGCTTCCCACTGTTCTTCTTCTTCGAAGCTGTGTTCGCGGCCAACAATATAACCAACGCCAAAAACAGCAGCCATTACAAATAACTTCCAAACAAATCTCAAAAACTTCATTATGTTACCTCCGAAAAATTTCTTTTCAGTTATTTTATAACCCTAACAGAAGCATACTGCAAGAGTAATGTTTTTGTACCAACTCTTTCAAAATTAATAGTCATCTTGAAATCGTCTAAGGAAGAACCACTAACAGCCATAACTTTTCCGTGACCAAAAACATTATGGATTACAGAAACTCCTTCTTTTATATTTACCATAGTACCGGGTTCTGTGTCATCTTTTATCGTTTCATTTGATTTAGGGGAACTAACCCACTTTGTCTGAGCACTGAAAGTAAAAGGACTGCCACTAGAGCTCTTCGGCCTTGTTCCAAAAGAATTTCTTGATGGAACCTGATAAGTTTTAGTGAATCCTTCGTTTCCGTATCTTGAAGACATTCCACCCGACGCATAGCCGGTCTGAATATCTTCGCGCAAATCTTTAGGTATTTCGCTTATAAATCTTGAAGTAAGGTTTGAATTAAACTGCCCGAACATCATTCGCTTTGATGCAGCAGTCAGATAAAGCAATTCCTTGGCTCTTGTTATTCCCACATAAGCCAAACGTCTTTCTTCTTCTAATTCTTCTGGTGTATTTTCTGAACGGCTGTGAGGGAAAATCTTTTCTTCCATGGCAACCATAAAAACAACAGGGAATTCCAAACCTTTTGCGTTATGAAAAGTCATAAGATGCACTTTTTGAGACTTTTCATCCACATCATCAGCATCAGCATGAAGAGCGACAGTAGAAAGATAATCGTGAAGCTTCAAATCTGGATTATCCATTTCCTGATATCTGATATCTGAAACAAGCGATTCAACATTGTTTTTGCGATCTTCACTGGTTTCAGGGTCATCTTTCTGCAAATATTTAAAATAATCAATTTCATCTATAATATATTTGCAAAGTTCATGAACCTTTAGTTCTGAAGCAGCTTCCATAAATTTGATTATCTGTTTGTAAAAAGAACCTATCTTGGAATTCGGCTTTTCTGCAGCTTCCTTGCTTACTCCATCCCAGAGATTTTTGTCTCCCTTTTCATAGAGTTTATCTATAGCAGCGGCTCCGATTCCTCTCTTAGGAGTATTAATAATACGTTCTAAAGAAATAGAATCAGCGGTATTATCAATAACACGCAAATAAGCCAATATATCTTTTACTTCTCGGCGGTCAAAGAATTTAGTGCCACCTGTAATTTCATATGGAATTCTTTCTCTCTGCAAAGCTTGTTCTGTTGTTCGAGTCAAAGAGTTCATTCTATAGAGAAGAGCGATATCTCCAGGATTTCTACCTTCATTAATCAGTTTTTTTATTTGAGAAACAATCCAGTTGGATTCTTCTCTATCGTCCGTAGCACGATAGTATTTTATTAGTTCCCCACCCTTTTTATCTGTCCAAAGTCGCTTTGGGTGAACAGAATTATTATGAGAAATGACATCACTTGCCGCATCAAGAATTACCTGCGTTGAGCGGTAGTTCTGTTCAAGTTTTACTACTTTTGCGCCAGGAAAATCATTGGCAAATTCCTGAATATTACGTATTGTAGCACCGCGCCAGCTATAAATAGACTGATCTTCATCGCCGACAACACAGAGATTTCTGGTTTTTGATGATAAAAGACGAATCAATCTGTATTGAGCCTGATTGGTATCTTGATATTCGTCTACCAGAAAATACTTGTAATCTTTTTGAAGTCTTTCTAATAACTCTGGATTATTATTCAGCATATAGAAAGCTTTAAAAATCAAATCATCAAAATCAACAGCCTGATTTTTAAATAAAGCAGACTGATAAGCTTCGTAAGCTTTTTGAACTGCGATATCGGTCGGTCCCACCCCATGACTGCATGATTCCAGATAATTTTCTGGCCCAATCAATTCATTTTTTGCTCTTGAAATAGCTTCTAAACAATATTTTGGTGGAAAAGTCTTAGTATCGTATTTTAATTCCTTAAGGCAGTTCTTCATTAGCTTATCGCTATCTGATTCATCATAAATGGTAAAACCTTTTTCAAAACCAGCATACTTGCTCCAACGCCTTAAAAGCATGCAACAGAATGCATGGAAAGTAGTCAGCGTTACTGCAGATGCCCCTGAAACCAGACCTGCAACACGTTCCTTCATTTCCTTTGCTGCTTTATTTGTAAAGGTTACCGCCAATATTTCAGATGGGTCTACATTACAGCATTCTATGAGATAGGCTATTCGAACAGTAAGCATACGGGTCTTGCCTGAACCAGCCCCAGCGACAACAAGCAGAGGCCCCTCAGTAATTTGAACAGCTTCTCTTTGCCTGTCGTTTAAGTTTTCTAATGTTGCATTTATTGAATTAATCAAGATTATACCTTCTAAATATAACTTTGTTTTGGTTTGCTAGAGGGAGTATAACACATTACAACCCATTGGCCGGTTATAAAGTTGTGAAGCTGATTAACCTGCAGGTCATATAAAGGCCCGTCATAATCGAATATTTCAATTTTATTCACAACGTCTTCTTCTATTACTCCCCTGGTATTTAATACTGGAACTAGCATTCCACGCTTTAAATGTGAAGCCGGCAGCACATAATAAGCAGCCTTCTTGGTTAACTGAATCTTTTTAACAACTTCCAGGTCATCAAGATTAGATACCGTTTTTACAAAAAGTTCTGCCTCTTCTAAGTCTTCTCTAGTAACTTCCAGATACCATAAACCATGGTTAGAACGCTGGCGCCTGGCTATCTTGAACTGGTCAGCGCTATTGGGATCAGAAATACCCTGAATCTGAATCAAATGAGGGTAATGACCACTAGAACCCTTTTCCTTGCCACCAAAAATAACAAACTGAACAGAATTGCTGTTTGGATTATCGCTGTCTGAAAGCTTCAAAGTCATATGAGGGTGCTCTATGAACATATTTGAATCTCTTAAAAGTTCTTTTCCCCCAACAGGTGTATCAATGCTATCGAAAAGCTTTTTAATAAGTTCGTCGCTGAGCATAGAATCCTTGTGCTTTGAATTAAAGGGAATATCGGGCAGACCATACTTAGCCATTACCAGTTTGTGCATAAATGTTGAGAGCGTAAGATTAGGATTATTTTCTATAACCCATATTCTATCAGTAAAAGAACGTTTGCCGTCTAATTTTGCATTTGCCGTCATCATTCCAAGAGCTTCATGTATTATATCTGAAGTCAGACCTATTCTGAAACCCAAAGAAGATCTTTCGTGCAAATAGAGCGTATAAGTTCTCAATGTCGGGTTAAATCTTCCAAAGCAAAGCTGATCGGGAGTGCATCTTAAAACCGCACCTCTATTGGTTGTGATTTGCAATAAAGGAGTCGCACTGACATTATTTACAAAAACGTCTTTAACATCGGCATCAGCAGTTTCACCCCAGCCGCTAGACGCAACAATACGGGTGTCCTCTCGAACATCCTTAATTTCGAGCATTTTATGCCCACAATATATTTTTGCGTCAGAAGGAAGCATTAAAAATATCCAATCAACTTAGGTTATGATATAACAAATAGGCATTTTGGGGCAAGAGGTTTAAGCCTCTATTTCAAAAGCTTGAACAGTTCCGACCATTTGATTTATATATTTTTCTGCCAACACTTCATCAAGGGGTTTGTCATCAAAATTAAAAATCAAACAGTTACCTTTTGAAATAAAAGTTGTTATTTCTGGTTTGATTTTTAATAATTTTGAACAAGTATCATAATTAAAAGTTTTTCTAAAAATCGAAATATCGTTTAAAGATGATTTTTCTTTTAAAATAATATATTTATTTTTAAAATCTGAATTGCCAATTCCAAATATATCCTGATTATTTATTTGATATAAAATATTAACATTGGGAATAAATATTTTATACAGAATAAGAACAACCACTGCCACAAAAACAACCATCATAGAAGAAAAAACAATTAAAACTTCAGTTTGTTCCTTAAACAAAGGGAGATTATATGCAAATATTCCAATAATAATACCAACAAACAAACAAGCCAAAACAGAATTAATTAAGCTGAGTTTATTTTTTAATATTGCAGCTTTTTTATTTTTAATAACAAATTCAGGAAGACAAAGCTTAGGATTTCTAATAGAACCGAATGAAACCCAATACCCTACATTATTATGTTTATGATGAATTTCTTTATAGCATTCACACAAACAAAACTCATATTTATTATTTTTTATACCTAACAAAGCATTACTATTTAATTTATAATCTGGAAATTTAATCTCTTTAAAAAAGCTTTCCTTTAATGGTTTAAAATCTATAAATAATTCAGTTTTAAGCTTTTTACATAAAACCTTATCTAAATAGTAAATTCTGTCGTTTTTTTCCTCTTCTGATGAACTAATGAAGTCAAACATCGAATCATTTGAATCAACAAAATCATTTAAATCCATAATCATCACCCATACTCTATTGCTCGTCAGCTGTCCGCCTCTTCACCCTACACCCTAATCTCTTAATTCTCATTTCTCACCTTTATACGTCTACTCTTCAAGCTCTTCTATGCGAATCTTGGGCATAGATTTAAGCATATTCAAATAGTTATTGGGCAGTTCAGCTTTGATTGTAACAATACCCTGCCCCCATTCCTGTGAATATACCTTTCCAATGCTCATTATATCGCCCATAAACTGATTACCAACAGGCAATTCAATTTTTACCTGTTTTCTATTGCGTTTCATTATTTCTGAAATTTTAGTAAGAAGAATATCTAAATTTGTTTTATTTGCAGCAGATATTTTAATGTGATTTGGATAAGCAGATTCTAAAACTTCGTCAGGAACAACCTGCCCCTTATCTATTTTGTTGAAAACATAGATTTTTTCATGATTAGAAGCACCTATTTCATGAAGAACCTTTTCTACAGCAGTAAGCTGTTCTCTGAACTGTGGGTCTGAAACATCACAGACAATAAGCAGCACTTCTGACTGAACAACACTTTCTAATGTTGCTTTAAATGCGTTAACCAACAAGTGGGGCAATTTTCTTATAAAACCGACAGTATCAGAAACTATACACCAATAGCCATCTTTTAAATCTATTCTTCTAGCTGTTGGGTCTAGAGTAGTAAAAAGCCCGTTGCACATCTGCACATTACTGCCTGAAATAGCATTTAATAGAGTTGATTTCCCGGCATTAGTATAACCAACTAAGGAAAACAAAGGCGCAAATCTATCTACACGTTTCTTACCCTGCTGTTCTCGTGATTTCGCAACTTTTTCAAGCTCTTCTTCCAGCTTTTTAATCTTAGTGCTTATGATTCGGCGGTCTGTTTCAAGCTGAGTTTCCCCTGGCCCCTTCAAACCAATACCACCGCGCTGTCTTTCAAGATGTGTCCACATTTTTAATAGTCTCGGATATTGGTAATGAAGCATAGCAAGATCTACCTGGAGCTTACCTTCGCGAGTTGAAGCATGAGCAGCGAAAATATCAAGAATAACTGAAGTTCTGTCTTTTACTCTTAAACCTATTGCTTTTTCGATGTTTTTCATCTGCATTGCGCTAAGTTCATCGTCAGCAACAACATATTCGGCTTCTAATCTTTCAGCTTCGGCCTTAGCTTCTTCTAATTTGCCTGTTCCCAAATATTCAACTCTGGAAGCAGCTTCTCTTTTTTGAACTACCTGACCAACCATTACTGCGCCAAGAGTTTTTAGCAATTCAGATAACTCAATAAGAGAGTTTTCCATTTCTGAATCACTTTGATCCGGCCTCTGGACTGCGATAGCCATTACTTTGGCTTTTTCCTGCCTATTTTCTTTCATTTCTCTCATATTTGCTTTGCCTCGCTTTACTAGAGTGATTATACCCAATGTTAAGGCAATATGCAAGAGAGAGCCAAGCTTTGCTTGGCAATTTCAAGTTTTCGGACAACCTCTCAAGGGAGGGCTTTATAATAATCGCAAAAATCTCTGTGGATAGCAACATCTTCTTCGGTGTCATTGCCTAGTTTAGCTGAAAAATCAATATATCCGGATAAAATATCTTTTATAAACACCTTTTTGCTATCAATCTCAAAAAGAATTCTCCAGCTTTTAAAACGCAGAACATAATCCTTCTCTGTTTTTATAAACTTATTTCGTGATTTGTCAAAAGGATCATGCCCTAATTGAGAATCTATAACCCCTTCTAAATCAACTTTACGCTCTCTTAAAAAGTCAATTTTAGCTTTGGCTAATTCTGAATATTCTATTTCATAAATATCATCAATAACATTTTCCAACCAGCCTGTTCTAGCATCTGGGAAAGAGTCATATTCTGGAATATAGGGTTTTATATCTAAAACAGGGGTATTATTCAACAAATCAGAATCAGCTATATAAACTCTGTTTTTCTTTACAGAAATTAGCCGAACACAGCTTAAGCCAATCTGATTTGGTCTGTAAGGCGAACGGGTCGCAAAAACTCCCTTTCGCCCTTTTCCATCTGTTCTAGGCGGATTAGCTAATGGCCGCCAGGTTTTGTTTTGATGAAACTCGTAAATAACCCAGATTCTGCTGAATCCGTCAAGATCTTTCAGTCCCTGTTCATAATTATGACCGGCAACAAGCTCGATATAACCTTTTGAATCAGACAAATTGCCTTGACGAGGCTGTTCTTCATGATAACAGCGTTCACACTTCAAATACCCTATTGGGTTAAATTGAATCATCAGAAGCCTTCACGTTTTAGTCTTTCTATAAAAGCATCCCAGGCGTTAAACCAGTCTTCAGGTCTCATCAAATGACCAGATTCAGGATATTCAAAGTAATCTAGTTTTTCAGGCGCATCTTTATAATAGGGTTTTACTGCATTATAAAACCTTCTGGCACCGTCAGGATCTACTATATCATCGTTACCAGCATTCACTATAAAAAGATTTGCTGGGAAAATCTTATCTACATTATCAATTGGTCCAGACATTTCTAGTGTAGTAAAAAACTTGCTGCCTTTATATCTGAAATCCGGGTTTCCCATAAAAGGAGCAAATAAATCCGCCTCTCTATTAATCATCATTAAAGCATATGTTGCATAAGCACCCATTGAAATACCACTTACGGCAACCTTTTTTCCCTGAGATTTATAAAAATTAACTAAATCAGCAGCTTCAGCCGCTTCCTGATTAATAATAGAAAGTAGCATCAAATAAGCTTCACGTCTATTGGCATTGCGCATAATTTCCAAAAAACCATCATCTCGTTCGCCATGATGAGGAGCATCAATTGTAACAGACCAGAAACCAGCTGATTCTAAGCGGTTCATATCAGTAATATTGACTTCTTTTGAAACATCTAAGCCATGAAGATTTATAACAACTGATTTGCCAATACCGGTGCTTGTAACTAATGCAGGAACTTCAACTCCGTTTAAGTTGAAACTGGTTCTAATCTGAGTCATTGGTTCATTCCTTGAAATACTTTTAATTTTTATAAAACGTGGTAAAAACAATCTTAATACCTAAAAAATAAATATCGAATCATTTGAAGAAGAGGCAAAGCAATCAAACAAATAAAAAATACATACATAAATGTATTAATTAAATTACCGGTTTCACTATCTTCTGTATTTTTACAGACTATACGCTCAAATACCGGCATATTTAAATCAAAACCACGCCTATCCTCATTCGATTCTTTTATTTTTTCAATATTTTCATCTTTTTTCTTTATTGCGTATTCTTCATCATCAAGTCTTACTACTTTTTTTTCTGAATCTTTATAAGGTATTGGGTCATGGGTTTGTATATAGGCATCATATTCCTTCTGGAAATCAGTTTTTTCATATTCATTACCATATTTTTTTTCGTATTCACGATTACCCATATAATGATTTCCTATTATTTTTGATGCTTTTTTTATCTCCGCAAATAAAGATAAAAGACTTTAAGAAATTGCGGATATCAACCTCTGAATATTATACGCGAGCATAACCTTCAGAATAGAACCATTCCTGAAGTTTATTCAAGTTATCACCAGGAATAAGAATATGATGATTTCCCAAAGGCTTATTAAAGAAATAACTGTCAACTCCAGGCATATCTAATTTTAACTGAGTGCGGCATAAATTTGGAGAATATTTGTGTTCCATTGATTCTCCCTTCATCATGACATAGCGCTTTTCTATCGGGTCAACCCTGAGCATTGTAAAGAAACGTTCCTGAAATTCACCAGCCACAGATACGCCTAAGCCTGATTCAAAATGGGTTTCCAGATGATAGTAGTTAAGAATACTGGTTGGGCAGGTACAATGGGCAAAAGTAACAACCGAGCCCCTAATACTGGAAACATTAGCCATAAAAGCTGTTTTTCTTAATGCATCCTTGGCTACCATCATAGTTATTAAAGCCGGAACATCGCCTTCGCAACCCGCAGGAATACCTTCATCATTTAGCAGAGAAAGAGCCATACAGCCTGTTGTTTTATGACTTGAAAGCAAATCGAAACATCTGATTGTTAAAGCTGTAAGTTCCTTTGCTGCAATCAATCTCTTTAAACCAGCATAAATAGATGCTGAAAGATAAAGTTCTTCAACAGAAATATTTGCCCTTCTTTCTTCAAAACGTTTGGCAAATTCTTTCTTTTCTTCTTCTTCAACCTGAGCAATATATTTTTCAAATTCTTCCATAGGAATTGTCAGAACTTTTGCTCCAGTATTATCTTCTATTTTTGCAAAATCAGGAGCAGAAGCTATAAGCCATTTTGAAGGGCCACCAACAACGCCTATTACCTGACCTTCTAAAGTCATTCCCATATCTACAGAAACAAGCTTCTGAATTTTCTGAGCCTGAGCCTCGAAACTGCCGTGAACAATAGAAGTTCTGCAGCCCGGCTCATTCTGACGAAGCCAGCTTAAAATTTCTACAGCAGCAGGCAAAGAGTTGTCTGTTTCACTGGAAGCAATTACGAAAGGTTTTCCTGAAGCTTTAATAGATGACCAAAGATTTAAAAATATGTTTTCGGTTCCACCGGTAAGAATCATTACCACAATAAAATCACATGAATCGAACTGTTTTTCAGTAATTTCACGGCAACCAAATGATGCGAGACAAGCAGAAATAAAATTTTTCTTTAACTGAACAAGTCTGTCTTTATCTTGTGATAAGGAATGCAAAAACAATATACCGGTAGTCATAGTTGTTCTCCCGTAACTGATTTCTGTGTACAAAAGTATAGCATATTTTGGAAAGAAAGCCAAGCGAAGCTTGGCGTGGTGGTATAAGGTGGTGAGTGGTGGGTGGTAAGTGGTGGATAAAAACTAAAAATTGAGATGCAAGCGGCAGAGCGGTAGAACAAGAGAGCGACAGAGCCTGCGGCTCTTGTGCAGATAGTAGGACAGTTGCTTACGCAACTTGTGGGACGTTTCACTGTGGGAATTGTTGGAAGGGTTACGCTGCACCGAAACCTTCTATTCTCCGCACAAGGCTCGTTCCCTCAAAGTTTATTTGAAGGCAGAAATTTACAGAGACCGCGGAGGAGAATAAGGTTGAGCAAGCGACAGTCCGCTATGTTTTAGTAATGTTAGAAGAGTTAGAAGGGTGAGAAGGGTGAGAAGGGTGAGAAGGGTTGGAAGGGTTAAAAGTGTGACGCTTCGCTGTGGGAATTGCAGAACAACTATCAATTTATCTGTCTACTGATAACAGACAACTGGTAACTAAGACTCTATCTTTATAAACTGTACCCAATGTCAAGGACACTTATATATAGGGGGGTATAAAAATTACTCTCCCTTTGAAATAAAAAAATAATAGTCCTCCTTTCTTTTATATAATTACTTAATTGTTCTTAATTTTGTTATAGGAATTTGGTATAGGATAATATCCTGTCTTTATATATTCATAGTATTCTTTAGGAGCTAGTTTTAACAGGTCCCACTGGTATCTTTCATTATTGTAGTATTGCATCCAGTCCTTCACGATATATTTGACGTCATCATAGGTCCTGCATTTTGCTACCTCGTATTCTATCTCATCCTTCATGTGTCCATAGAAACTTTCCTGAGGAGCATTATCCCAGCAGTTCCCTTTTCTTGACATAGACTGTATAAAGTTTTCATCTTTGAGTTTTTCTATGAAAGCCTTGCTTGTATAATGACATCCCTGGTCTGAATGAATATATACCCAGTTATCCAGCGAACTTCCATACTTTTCGACAAGGGAATCTACTGTCTTTATAACGAAGTCAACCTTCAGATTCTGGCTAAGCATATAAGCAAGTATTTCATGCGTGTAAGCATCAAGAATTGTTGAAAGATAGCAACAGCCGTCCTTGTGGAAAAGATAAGTTATATCCGTAAGCAGTATCTTTCTAGGTCCATACTGCCTGAAGTTTCTATTAACCAGATTCGGAGCTACATTGCTTGTTTTCATGGCTTTTGCCATCTGACGGTAAGGATTGAGTTTCCTGATCGGACATCGTAAGCCGTATTTATCCATGAGCCTTCGAATCTTTTTAATATTCATGCATATATTGTGATGCAGAAGATGCATATAGATTCCTCTGGCTCCTTTCGGATATCGGTATCTGTATGCTTCCAGTACTATGTCGAAGTCTCTGCGGTCTTTTTCTTCCTTAGCCTTACGTGATGGTTCACCCTCTATCCATGAATAGAATCCAGACCTTGAAACTCCAGCCATTTTGCATAAAAGGCTTATGGAAAGGTGATTGTCGTTGTCCTGGACTGCTTTCTGTATAAGACAGAATTTTATTTCTGGCGATGCTTTGATTCCCATTGTTTCTGGGCCTCCAAATCTGCCATTCGTAATTTTTTTAAAAATTCGACCTGCTGGCGTAAATAGGCAACTTCATGAGTAAGCTGTTTGATAGTGATTTCAGACTGTCCTTCAGGTTTTGATACGCGTTCATGACGAAGGTCTGTAAAACCTGTTGCCCTGTCTGCAAGTTTGTTGACCATGCAGCTCAGTCTTTCAACCTGTTTACGGCTTAAAAGTTCCGGATCTATTCCATGTTCCTTCAGAATCTCCCTGACACGTTTGCCTTTGCATTTCTCTTCATAGACAATACGTTTGAATTCGTCTGTAAACTGAATCTGGAACCGAGTGATATGTTTAACGTAAATGTTTGTGCTTAGAATTTTGATTTCTTCTTCGGTAAAAACACCCATTTTTAGCTTCTTTCCTGCTCGACATGGGTTAAGTCTATCATAAAACTTATCCCCTGGAAAATGTCCATTTTTTAGGTTTCGCCCCTCTTTTACCTGTCAAAAATTAGGGCACCCCCTAAATATCACTGTCCATTTTCAGGGGTATAGTTTAGGGGTATAGTTTATTAATTCCTAACTCCTAACTCCTAATTCCTAAGTTACGGGGTGTATTCTAGAATTTTCAAACTGCCTTGGTACATACCAAATATATATATTTTCGAACCAAATGGCACAGCAACACAAGGATTTAATTTTACATTAGAACCTAAAACATCACTCAAATCAGTTAACTTTCTTACAACACCAGTATCGGGGTTAAAAGCCACTGCAGAGTTTCGAACATAGCTTGAATCTTCTAATCCGCCAAAAATAAATATTTCATCACCAAAACTACAAGCCCCATGGTTATAGCGTTTAGCCATATAATTTTCAGCAGCATTAGCTCCATCAACATATTTATAGGGTTTTGAATAATCCTCCCATTCCATACTATTGTTATAATCTAAAACCTCAGTAAAACTGGCATTATCATAAACACTACCATCTCCAGTATCAAATCGTCCCCCAATAGCATATATTTTACCTTTATGCCATACAAGAACATGATTAGCCCTAGGATATTTCATATTTGGTAAACTTCTTGATATTCCATATTGATTATAATGACCATCATATTTATTGATAGCATGAGGCCAATATAACAAAGCAGTTTTTGAAGCCTTATCTGCTCCATCGAAACCACCCGTATAAACCAATCCATAAGGAGTAGCACAGGCAGCTCCATCGCTTAAATTGATATCGCCTAAATTATCATTTTTCATAGGAGTCATATAATCTTCTGAAGGTAATTCATCTTTTTCAGGGCTCGAAAACATTTCAAAGCCAATTAGTCTCAAAACATCTTCGCTTTTTTCAGTAATTCTAACAAGATAATTTCTATATTTTCTAGGAGCTTTAACTTCTGCTGTAATAAATGTACTCACTATATTCGGTCCATAATAAGCAGGTAAATTATTGGTAAATTCAATAGGTTTACCCCATTTAGGGTCAACAATATCGTTATCGTCGTCTACATTAGGAATATCCGCCCCAACATCATTATTTCCATAAAGTTCAAATTTAACAATTCTTCCTTTTCCTGACTGACCACTATTAGCATATCTAACAGCACAAACAGCTTCTGGATTAGGCAAAACTAGTCTTAAAGAAGGATAAGTTTTGCTGCAGTTCCATCCATGTGGTTCTGATGTAAAAACATTATTTTCTACATCATTAGAACTAGAACCAGGAACAAAAACATCCCTTAGAGATGCTCCTGAAGAATTGTTTTCAGACCATTCAAGCGTTGAAGTGAATGTTCCTATTGTCCAATTAACAGAATTAACATTTTGTTCTGTAGGCACTCCTAAAAAAGATGGTTCTTTAACACTTGGTGTAAGTCGTTTAACCCCTGTTCGCCATAACTGAATTAAATTAACTACACCATCATATTTATAGTCAGCTGGAGTTCCATTATAATATTTACTACATTCATGAAATGCTTCCTCACCAGTTATCCAACCAGAAATTGCTCCAGCAATTGTTTTTATTGTGCCCTTTACATGAGTTAAGTGTAATCTATAAGTTTTGAAACAATGCTCTCCAATAGATTCAAAGTAACTAGACGAATTGATATCCATTCCATGTTCGCCCACATCATCTATTGTTTTAATAGTGGTAAAAGAAGATGAGTTTGCTCCTTCAAGTTTAAATTTTCTCACGCTTTTATCGCTAGAATTTGTATCCGAAGAAGGCTTATGATTCGTTATCAATAATTTATTAACAGTAAGCGGAGAATTAAATTTTATATCTATGTAAGGATTTGTATTAGTAGTTCTTGTATAAGACTCCGGTAAATAAACAAAAGCCTTCTTAGGATCATCCACATTACTTCCGCTTAAATAATCACCAATAGAATCAATGAAATTTGAACAACCAGACTTCACATATCCCATACTTACCTGATAAGAATCAGTATAAATTGAACTTGTTTCAGGAACGGCTTCATTTAACGAAGTTAATGCCTTATCAGTATTAATATTGTAGCTTTGAACCATACCAGATCGAGGGTTTTGATTTGTTCCATCCCCTGCATTTCCAAAAGAATAAATAATATCGTTATAAGCAGCAATAACAGATGAATACATATTTTTTTTAGAACTGCCTTTAATATCAAGTTTATTACTCAAAGGATTGTATATAGCAAACATGTCTTGATTAGCTCTAAATAGATATATACCGCCAGAAGCTGCTGCTGCGGAATTTGGTGTAATTGTAAAAGTGCTTGTTGCATTTAAACTCTTATATTTACCGCCGATTTTCGATGAATTATAAGAAGTGAGGGGTTTTGTCGTCAGATATTGTGGTGTTGAATCAACAGGAAAGCTAGCTATTTCACATAAGTAAGTATTGGCATTTGTATTTAAATCAAATTCATTTCCATCTTCTGTAAATAAAGATTCATTTGGAGAAGAAATATTAAAAACAGAAATATAGTTTTTACTTGAATGTGTTCTGCCGCATATTATTTTCTGCCCATCAGAAGATAGTGCAAAATTATGCAACAGATTTGCACCAACCTTTGCTCTAATGAGTTTATTATTGTAAATAATCCATAAATATATTTTACCTTTAATATATAGAACTGGCATAGCTCTGTCTCTTGAGAAAAGCATATCACCATGTGATAAATCTAATTTTGAACCTGAACTAGGAGATTGAAGTTTCCGCGAACCCATAAAAACTGGTTTATTGTTGAGAATATATGTATATTTTGACTCTAAAGAAGACCACCCATTGGTTATATCACTACTCTTTAAATCATAATGGTGAGTATAAGTATCATTACCTTTACTATTCAGAGAACTAATACTTACATTATTTCTATTAAAAAACAGACTTAGCTTCATATCGCCTTTGTTGGAAGCTTGATCCAACTGGAATAAATTACTCGAATAAGAGTTTAAACAAACAGGAACAGAGTTATTAATGAACGCTACAGGGCCTCTTTCGACTGTTCCATAAATCAAAGAATTGTTTATGAAAACCCTAGGCTCATCGGTAAAATACATTTGCATAAAACTAAAAGCAGATTCTGGTCTTATATAACCTATAAATCTTTTATTGGCATATCCTCTATTCTTTCCTTTACATTCCATATTAGATATATCTGAATTATCTGCATAATAATTACAAGGCAAATCATTAAAAGATGCCCAAGTTTCATACTTAGTAGTACACTTTTTTAAATTAAAAATATCAGTTCCATTATTGTTAAAATCACAATTATCTTCAACTTTACCAAAAAGAGACTCACCTGTTTCTTCCGGCCATTGTCTAACTACAGAACCGCTAATTTTGCCGCTATCTTTAGGTTTTCTGTAATCTAACAGTAAACCTTCAATTTGAGTTTCTGGGCCATAAATTTGATTATTGAAATCATAAAAATTTACAACAGGGATATTTGACGTATTAGTTGCCAAAACAGCAAGCGTTCCACAATCAGGACTTATTGCTAACTTTCGAGAAAATAAAGGAGGAAATTCTGTGTTTACAGACTGAACAGGCGTTATTTTAAAATTTATATTATAATTTCTTTTTTTAGGTGATGTATCATTAATTTCTTGCAAAATCAAATCTTGCAGAGTTTTGGCTGAAGCCCATCCGAAATTAGCTATAACTTTGGCATTAGGATTAACATTATCGTCATCATTAACATCATACCCAATGACCCCTTTGGTTGACTCTGCCTCAAACCCGTTCCACCAACCGAGATAATAAGTATCTGGCCGGCTTATCCTAAACGGATATTTCCACGTTATAGATACATTTAAATGAGTTTCACCTTTTTGGGTAGAAATTTTATTGGTTGCATAGTTAGCTATTGTAAATTTTCCATTGATTTCTTTTTTTAATACAATTGGAGTTATACATCTTGTAGAATCATCATTAAAATTCAAGCCTCTTCCCCCATTCGCAGCTTGAAAATCTACGGAATTTACTTCTGTATTCGGTTCTAAAGCAGAAACTAATCTGCAAATAACACCAAAATCAGAATCTGCTGTATTAAAAGAAGTTAGGTTACTATAAGGCAAATAAAAATCAGTTCCTGAAACAGTATAAATATTTGTCCATCTAGCAAAAAGCCTATATTTTCCGACATTAGAGGAGCCCCAATTTCTGCGACCTATCCATTCTACCATTGACGAACCATCAGCTTTTCCATAAAGAACCATAGCGCCGCCGTTTGGCATACCTATCATGTCCAAGCCTTTCCATTCAGGGTTAATGACAAAATTTCTACGGTCATAAGCATCTGTTGCTACAGTTTCCCATCTGTCAGAAACAGAATAGTATAGATTAACAAAACCTTCGTTTGTTATATCACCACTATTATCTTTTTCATACTGCAAAGCAAATCCCATATTAGGCCAACTATCATCAAAAACTGCCTTTCTTCTATAAACATTGACTGTAGGTTTCACAGTAGAACCATCAGTAATATTATATTGAAAACAACCAGTAGTATTATTTCCATGACTGCTTAACAGCATATTTCCAAGATTGTTCATCGCTAAATCAGATAAAGAATAGGTTGCAACAAAACCTTCGTCTTCTAATTCATTAAAAGTGTTTAAATCATAGAGTTTTATATTATTGTTCTCAAAACCAGCTGCTAATATATCTCTTTTTGTTGTTTCAAGGCTTGTATAGCCTTTTTCTTTTTTTGGATCAGAAGAATTATTTTCTAATATAAATTCACTAATTCCATTGTTTTCTAAAGTTAAAGAATCTTCTGAATTAGTTGTTCCAGTATTCCAAAAATAAATCCAGGGCTTTTTCCTGTCATTGGCAACAATATTTTTTCCATTTGGACTAACGACTACAAAACCTCCTTCAGTTCCACTGGCAACCTTTGCACATCTAAAAGGAGTAGAGGTATTGGATTCAAAATTACCAACAAGTGATTTTTTTATTTCGGTTTTACTTGTAACAGCTACACTCAAACTCTTTTTACTTGTATAATCTGTGTCTTTATCAGATATGCTAACATACGCATTTTTAAACGGCGTTGGCATTTTATCACCATTTTTTATCGTTAATGGATTGTAAATCTGAGTTTTACTTTTTGTATCATACTCAATCAATAGACCGTCAGTTTCTGTTATTGCTGCTAATCTATTCCCGTCAGGGCTTACATCTATAGATAAATATTTTTTATCTTCTAAATACGCAAACTCTTCCCCGGCCCAACTAGACCAATCAGAAAGATACATAGGGAATCTATATATCACGCCGCCTTTTTTATCATGAGAATTCTTTTCTTTAGGCACCTCTTTAAAAGCTACATAAAGATAACCATCATTTGATGGTTTTAAACCAACAATTATATCATCTTTTAAACTGCAAGATGTCACCGATGTTGAAAGTTTAGCCAAATACGGAGTTTCGTCGGCTCCTTTTTCCCAA
>ONIU01000067.1 GCA_900317935.1 uncultured bacterium | reverse complement strand
CCCTACCCTATTCTGAACTTCCTAATTGGTATTCAAATGCTATTGCCAATGTTTTCCCAAGCTGGTGTGAAAGTTTTGGGTGCGGAATAATTGAAGCACAAGCTTGCGGCTGTCCTGTGGTTGGAATGAAAACAGCTACTCTACCAGAATTTTGTGCTATCCCTGAACTCTTAGTTGAACCATTTGACGGCAAAGCGCTTTCTGAATCTATGGAACGAGCTATAGAATTAAGAAAAGATCCTACTATCCAAAATAAACTTCTTGAACACTCAAAGAAATTTACTTGGCAAGCCGCCATGGAACAGCACAAAAATGTTTTTAAAAGTATATAAGGGAGTATAAAGCAATGATTGTTTTAACCTTAATAGCGTTAAAAATAGCAGTCGTTTTTTTTATTTTTAAAAAATTTTCCCTTGCGAAAGGTTGTTTGAATAAAATTTTTCTATTTTTTATGGTCTTTTTTTACGTAATAATTAATATCTTTACTTCTCTTCCTGAAAAAAAATTTGTTCACCAACCTTCCAGACAGAAAGCATGCTTTTCAAATATAAGAGTTCTTATAGGCGCTGTAGATATGTATAATATGGATCATAAAATTATGATGACAAAATTAGATTTAAATGCCTTGATTCAAGAAAAGTATTTGAAAGGAACTTTCTCTGGCCCAGAAAAAGAATGCGAGTATCTAACTGAGGGCGATTTAACTAACAATGGCTATATTTATTGTAAAATTCATGGAGATATAGAAGGTCTAAAAGAAAAAGAAATCCACGCAAAAAAAGAAGAAGAACAAAAGAGAAACTCTTCGTTTATTAAAAATGTATTTTCAAAAATTTGGGCTTATGAAGAAAAACTTGATTCTTATTTATCAACTGCTTTAAGACCCCTTTTAAATACAGCCCCTGGTGGAATTTTATACATAATATTAGCATTGTTTGGATTAACTGGTGAATCGTTTGGATGCGGAGGATTAGCTAACTCTCTAACCTTCTTATTCATTTTAACTCACCTGAAAAAAGAAGATGAAGATGGTGTAGTCTATGAGGAAGTATATTCTTCAGAAGAAAATACTGAGCCTCTATCAAAAATAAACAACAATAACTCACAGCCTTAAGATATAGTGATAATTGTTGCTCAACCTTATATAAGTGATACGCTACGCTGTGGGACACCTCATTTTAGGACAATTGCTGTCGCAATCTGTGATAATTGTTGGAAGTGTTAGAAGGGTTTTTCTCTAAAAAACATTTGACTAAAAGCTTAGTTTACTCTAGAATTGCCTAAATATATTTGGAGCAAACAGGCAAGTGAATCTATTCAGAAACATTACCATCAAGACAAGACTAGTCTTGACCTTTTTAATATCGGTTCTATTCCCGGTTGTAGTTTTTGGTTACGTTAATATTTCAAGAATTGATGTTAGTCCCTCTACGACTTTCTTCCTTTGTATTATTTCTGTAATAATAGCAATTGTCACCTCTCTACTTGTTGCTTCATCAATAGTTGCTCCATTACAAATTATTCAGAGTTCTCTTCAGGCTTTTGCAATAAAGAAAACATCAGCATCTCTAAATGATAAAGGTTTAGATGAAATAGCCGATGTTTCAGCCGATTTAAACAGAATGTATGAAGATTGGAACAAAGAAGTAGTAAATCTGGGAAAACGCCAGATTAAATTAGATAAAGAAAACGAAAAAACCAATGTTAGAGCAAATACTGTAGAGGCGCAATTAGCTCAGACTCGAAGCTTATTAAGCCTAGCTCAGCAGTTAAACATTACTTTTGACTTCCAGACAAACTGCAAATCTATATTAGACGAAGCTATAAAGACTCTCAATATACAATGGGCCTCAATTCTTCTCTTAGACAGAGAAAACAATGAAATGAAAGTAGCCTGCGTCAGAGGTATCGAAAAAAGTCTTCTTGATGATTTGGCATTAGATAACTACCCTTCAATAAGGTTAAAACCCCATGAAGGTCTTGCAGGCCTTGTAATCAAAGAAGGTTTGCCTTTAATTGCTAACAAAGGCCATAAGGACCCACGTTTTAAACAATTTAGTGAATTCAATAACAGAGACGAAAAAGTTGCTAGTATTCTCTGTTCTCCTATTATAGGAAAAGACGGGAACATCCTTGGTGTAGTAAACCTGATTAATAGACAAATTCCACCTGTTTTCCGAAATGAAGATATTCCTTATGCAAAAGATCTTTGCATTCTTACAGCCTTAGTCATTGAAAGAAATAGAATGTATAAAGATATCTTTACTGATTCACTTACAAATTTATTAGCTCATAACGTCTGGTTAAGCTATTTAGAGGAAGAAGCCTCCCGTTCTCACAGATACTGCCAAAGTTGCAGTGTAGCCATATTCGATATAGACGATTTTAAAAATATTGCGGATAAAACTAATGAAGAATTTATAAGCAGTCTTATTGGAGAATGCGGGCAAACAATTGCAGGTCTCCTTAGAGATACCGATAAAGCAAGCTCTAATCAGGAAAGATTTTTCTGCCTTCTTCCAAATACTGACGCAGCCGGTGCTGTATATTTTTCTGGCCGCGTTAAAGAAACTATTGAATCCAAACACTTTAAATACAATAGAAAAGATTATCAAATTACGTTATCAGTTGGTATTTCCACATATCCAGATAATATAAAGGATTCTAAAGGAATATTAAATTCAGCTGTTCAGGCTGTTGTTAACGCTCATAAAGCCGGTGGCAACCGTGCTATTATATATAAGGAATAAAATATAGAATAGAATCGAGGTATATATGTCAGACAAAACCTTCTATATCACCACTCCTCTTTATTATGCAAATGACGAATTACATATCGGTCATGCTTTTTCTACTCTTGCTGCTGATATAATGAGCAGATTTCAAAGAAGTATGGGTAGAAAAGTTTATTTTCTTACAGGTTCTGATGAACACGGCCAAAAAGTAGAACAGGCCGCAAAAGCAAAAGGCCTAACCCCAATAGAACATACAGACAAACTTGTTGCTAAGTTTAAATCTCTTTGGACTCTTCTTGATATCACTTATGATGATTTCATAAGAACTACTGAAGAACGCCACGAAAAAGTTGTAACCTATGTTCTTAACAAACTTTGGGAACAGGGCGATATTTACGCTTCTGAATATTCTGGCTGGTATTGCACTCCTTGTGAACGCTTCTGGACGGAAAAAGAAGTTCCAGACAAGATTTGCCCTGATTGTCACAGACCTGTTCAAGAAATTACTGAAAAGAACTATTTCTTCAGAATGTCAAAATATCAGCAGAAGCTGATTGACCACATTACAGCAAATCCTGGCTGCATTAAGCCAGAATCACGCAGAAACGAAGTGTTAGGTTTCTTGCGGAAACCACTTAACGACCTATGTATCAGCCGTCCAAAATCTAGACTTCAATGGGGTATCGAACTGCCATTTGATAAAGACTATGTTACCTATGTTTGGTTTGATGCTTTAACTAACTATATTTCCGCAGCTGGCTATCCATATGATATGGAAAAATTCAATGAATTATGGCCTGCCAATGCTCATCTTATAGGTAAAGACATCCTTACTACACATGCTGTTTACTGGGGAACAATGCTTCTGGCACTTGGTCTTCCACTTCCAATGTGCATTTATGCTCATGGCTGGTGGGTTACCGGTCAGGGCAAAATGTCAAAATCTGTCGGCAACGTTATTAATCCTAGAGAATTAGTTGCTACTTATGGTCTTGACCCATTCAGATTCTATCTTTTCAGAGAAATGATCTTCGGGCAAGATGCAACCTACACAAAAGAAAACTTCACTAACAGATATAATGCTGACCTGGCTAATGACTACGGTAACCTCTGCAACAGAATGCTTCCCATGTTAATGAAAAACCGCGAAGGCATTTTCCATAAGACAGAAGCTACTCTTGATCAAACAAAAGAAATAATAGCTCTTGCTAAGCAGACAAAAGAAAACTTTGTTAAAGGCATGGAAGATTTTGCATTCAATGAAGCTTTGGAACATGTCTGGACCTTCATTCAGAGACTCAACAAATATGTTGATGAAACAGCTCCCTGGAAAGTTGCAAAAGAAGGTAACACTACTTTATTAGATGAAATATTCTATACAATTGGCGAAGCAATCAGATTCGTTTCTGTTCTTGTAACTCCATTTATGCCAAATCTTGCACCTAAGTTCCTCGCTCAGATAGGCTGTCCACAAAGCATGAACTTCACTATTAAAGACCTGGAATGGGGTCAGTTACCAGAAGGCACTAAGTGTGGAGAACCCAAGCCTTTATTCCCAAGAATTGAAACAGAAAGAATTCAAGCTCTCAAGAGCGGTAAACCAGCTAAACAAGCTAAGGAAGAAAAAGCACCTAAGGCTAAGGCAGAAGAAGTTTCAACTGATGGCGTTATAACCTTTGATGATTTCATGAAAACCGAACTCTGTATCGGAAAGATTGAAACTGCAGAAAAAGTTGAAAATGCTGATAAGCTTTTGAAACTATCTGTAAATATTGGCGAAGAACAACCCAGAACAGTTGTTGCTGGCATAGCTGCATATTACAAACCAGAAGATATAGTTGGCAAGCAGGTTCTTATGGTTAAGAACCTTAAACCAGCCAAAATCAGAGGAATTATGTCTCATGGTATGCTTCTCTGTGCAGAAACAGAAGATGGCAATCTTGCCCTCATGACTCCAAGCATTCCAGCCAAAACAGGTATAAGAGTTCACTAATATGAATTCTCCTTTTCTAATAGACGTTCATGCACATCTAGAAGATGAAAAATTTTCCGAAGATGTGCGTGAAACAATAGAAAGAGCCTCAGCAGCCGGCATTAAAAAAATTATAAATGCCGGTTGTTCTATGCCTGAATGTGAACAAATAATTAAACTTGCAGAAACTTTCCCTGAATGTTTCTGTCTTGTTGGTGTTCACCCTCATAATGCTAAAGAATTTGATGATTCTAATCTAAAAACAATAGAAGAATATACAAAGCATAATAAAGTATTAGGAATAGGCGAAATTGGCCTGGATTACTTCTACGATTTTGCTCCAAAAGATTTACAGATAGAAGTTTTTCAAAAACAATGGGAACTGGCGGCCAAACTAAATATGCCTGTAGAGTTACATATAAGAGACGCTTACGATGACTTTTTCCCCAGCATTAAAAATTTGCCTCAACCGCCCAAAGTTATGCTTCATTGCTTCTCAGGTAATTTAGATATTGCAAGAAAAGCCTTAGATATGGGTTTTGAATTCTCAATTGGTGGTGTTTTAACATTTAATAGATCTGAAGAAACAAGACAGATTTTTAAATTTATTCCAGATAATAGAATCCACCTGGAAACAGATTGTCCCTATCTTGCTCCACAAGGCAAACGAGGCAAAAGGAATGAACCTGCCTATGTTGCTATAACAATAGAAACACTTGCAAAAGTTAAACAGATTTCAGTAGAACATGCTTCTGAAATTCTTTACCAAAACGCCAAAAACTTTTTTGGGGATAAATTAGGATTAGCATAATGGAAAGTCAAAAACTTGAATTTACTCGACATAGTCAGACTGATATATATATAGGTACAGAATTATTCCCAGTTCTTGCTTCTAAATTCAATATAGCCGGCCTTCCAAAGACATGTGCAATAATAACTAACGATACCATCGCCAAAAATTACCTGGAACCAATGGTAAAAGCTTTATCTGAAAAGAATATTAAAAGTGTTCCGATAGTAATACAAGACGGCGAAAGCTTTAAAAATTTTGAAACAGTTCAGACAATTATAAGTGAACTTTCAAAAAATGAGATCGACAGAGACTGCCCAATAATCGGCTTAGGCGGCGGTGTAATATGTGATATTTCAGGATTTACAGCCTCCATTTATAAACGCGGTGTACCTTTAATTCTTTTTCCAACCACTTTATTAGCCATGGTAGATGCCAGTTTTGGTGGGAAGAATGCAATTAATACAGAAACTGCTAAAAACCTTGTAGGAAGTTTTTACCAACCCTTAATGACATTTATGGATGTCTCTCTTTTAAACACACTGCCCTTGTCTCAGCTTTATTATGGGTTAGTCGAACCATTAAAACATGGGCTAATATGCGACATGGCTTATTTTCATTTTATAATGAAAAACCTTGAAGACATTAAAGCTAGAAAAATTCCAGTTCTTCAAAGAGTAATAAGAAGAAGTGTGTACATAAAAAAAGAATTTATTTCTGAAGATGAACTCGACACCGGTAAAAGAGCTCATTTAAACTTCGGTCATACTTTTGGTCATGGTTTGGAAACAGCTGGCGAATATAGAAGGTACAATCATGCTGAAGCAGTAGGCCTAGGAATGCTGATGGCAATAAAAGCAGCTGTAAATGTAGGTCTTTTAAAAGAAGATTTTTCAGATAAATTAAAAGAAGTCCTGGAAAGACTTGAACTTCCTACAGATATTCCTGCCACTTTTCCTTTCGACAAGCTTATAGAAGCTATAAAGTCAGACAAAAAAAGGAATCATGAAGGAATAAAGTTTATACTTCCCGAAGAACCTGGCAAAACAAAAATTTATAAAGTTAAACCAGCAGATTTAGACGAGTTTGTAAGAAATTCGCTAGTTTGATTCTGTGTACACAAGAATCGCCTTTAGCACGAAAAAAAACTTTTTTCAAGATTTTATCTTTTAAAATTTTGTAGTATATAAATTAAACCAAATACATATAGAATTATTTTAAGGATGTGAAATGAATTCTACTACCACTATTGAAAACCGTTTTTCAGCAAATGCTCAGAAGATTCTAGCCAAGCGCTATCTTACTAGAGACAAGGAAGGCAAAGCCATTGAAACTATCGAAGGTCTATTCAGACGCGTAGCTCATGCTATTGCCGCAGATGAAAACAATTACGCAAACAGCAAATATAAAGCTGAAGAATTAGAAGAAATCTTCTTCAAAATGATGACTGAATTAGACTTTATGCCTAATAGTCCCACATTGATGAATGCTGGCAAGCCACTTGGCCAACTCTCGGCTTGTTTTGTTCTTCCTGTTGAAGACTCTATGGAAGGCATTTTCGATGCTGTTAAAAATGCAGCTCTTATTCATAAATCAGGCGGCGGAACTGGTTTCAGTTTTTCCAGATTACGCCCAACAAAAGATATCGTATCTTCAACAAGCGGTGTAAGCTCTGGTCCAATATCTTTCATGAAGGTATTCAACGTAGCCACTGAAACTATTAAACAGGGCGGCACAAGACGCGGTGCAAATATGGGTATTCTTCGTGTTGACCACCCAGATATTATTGAATTTATTACAGCAAAAGAAGACCAAAAAGAACTTACAAATTTCAATATTTCTGTTGCTATTACTGATAAATTCATGGAAGCTCTAGAATGTGACGGTGAATACGATTTGATTAACCCACGTTCAGGCGAAGTTGTAAAAAGCTTAAAAGCTTCAAAAGTTTTCTACATGATTGTAGAAAGAGCTTGGAAGAATGGTGAACCTGGTATCATCTTTATTGATAGAATCAACCGTACACAGCCAACCCCTGCAGTTGGAGAAATCGAATCAACAAACCCATGCGGCGAACAGCCACTTCTCCCATATGAAGCTTGTAATCTTGGTTCTATAAACCTTGCCAGATTCGTTACTACAGCTAATGGTAAGCCTGAAGTTGACTATAACAGACTTAGAGAAATCATTACCCTCTCAGTAAGATTCCTTGATAATGTTATTGACGTTAACAAATATCCTCTTCCAATAATAGATAGAACTACAAAATCTAATCGTAAAATCGGTCTTGGTATTATGGGTTGGGCTGATATGCTTATCAAATTAGGCATCTCTTACGATTCAGAAAAAGCTATTGAATTAGCTGAAAATGTCATGAAGTTTATTCATGATGAAGGTTGGGCAGCTTCACAGCAACTAGCAAAAGAACGAGGCAATTTCCCGAATTTTGATAAATCAATTTATGTAAAAATGGGCTTTAAGGGAATGCGCAACGCCACAGTTACTACTATTGCGCCAACCGGTACAATAAGCATGCTTTGTGGAGCTTCATCAGGCATAGAACCTCTATTTGCAATCGCATACGAGAAACACGTTATGGAAAACGAAAAACTTCTTGAAGTTCATAATGATTTCGTCAGAATTGCACATGAAAGAGGATTCTATTCTCAAGAATTAATGGAAAAAGTAGCCAAAAACGGTAGCGTTAGAGGTTTACCAGAAGTTCCAGAAGATGTACAGAAAATTTTTACTATCAGCCACTTAATTAGCCCTGAATGGCATATCAGAACCCAGGCTGCCTTCCAGAAATATACAGATAATGCAGTAAGCAAAACTGTCAACTGTCCAAACGATGCAACAAAGCAAGATATCGAAACTATCTTCCGCTTAGCTCATACTTTAGGATGCAAAGGTGTTACAGTATATAGAGATGGTTCTAGAGACAGTCAGGTATTGAATTTAACAGGCAAGAAAGCCGTTGATACAGTTAATGTTAAACCTGTTCTCTGTGTCACCCCAAGAGAAAGACCAGAAATTACAATGGGCTTGACTGAAAGAGTAAAAATTGGTTGCGGCAATCTTTATGTAACAGTTAACAGTGATGATAATGGTATTTGTGAAGTTTTCACAAGTCTTGGCAGAAATGGCGGCTGCCCATCACAGTCTGAAGCAACAGCTCGATTAATATCAATGGCTTTAAGAGCAGGTATTGATGTCCAGGAAATAATAGACCAGCTCAAGGGTATCAGATGTATGTCTACTATTAGAAGAGCCTCTGTAGTTAAAGACTTAAAGGTTCTCTCATGCCCCGATGCTATTGGGAAGGCAATTGAAAAATATTATCTTGCAGCAAAAGATAACTTCAAAAAAATGCCTCCTATTTTTAAAGAAAAAGCATCTCAAAAGCAAGACCTGATGGAAGACAATCAAGACCCAAGCACTGCTTGCCCAGAATGCGGTTCTACACTAGAACATGATAGTGGATGCGTAATCTGCAAATCCTGCGGTTATTCTAAATGTGGTTAATAAAAATATAGACTGAATATAGACAAAATACCTCTTTATTAAATCTAAATATAAAGAGGTATTTTTTTTTACTAAAAAAAATTATTTTTAAAGTAATATCTATTTAGTTCAAAGTTTTTTTTGAAAACGGTACATTGAAATAATTTTTTATTAAAGAAAATCTCGTGCATAAAAATAACTCGAAAAAAAGCATAACTTCACTATAAAAAAATAAAAATGTACCATTGACACTTTATAAAATTCTAAGTAAAATAAATTTTAACGTATCTAATATTTAGTATAAGTTCTATAAGAATTAGCGTCTCGTACGCAATAAGGAGTATAGGGAATGAATCACAGAAGCGCAAAATTGACTCTTTTGCTGTTACTCGGTGTATTCTTTTGTTCAGCAGTTTATGCTGATGTAAGAGTCACCTTCCTGGATGTAACCCAAGGCGATTGTATTATTATTCGCAACGGTGCCAAGACAATTATGATTGACGCAGGCGATGATAATCGTGATGCAGCAGCTCGCTATATTATCCCGTATTTCAAAAAAGAAGGGATAAAAAAAGTTGACCAGGCAATCATCACTCACCCTCACCGTGACCATTTTGGTGGTTTCATTGAATTGGTAAAACAATTCAAGTTTGGTGAATTTGTATACTCCAACGATACAGACATATCTTCTGATGGTAAAGCTGTTACTAGAGGCTCTAATGATGCTATCGTTTATGATGGTTTGAGAAGCCTTATTAAAAGTAAGAATATTCCTTACCGCAAAGCTCAATTAGGCGAACTCCTTGATTGGGGTGAAGGTGTTAAAGCAGAAGTTCTTTCTTGCGATAATCCAAAACTTTATAGAGCTCTCAGAGATGAAGATCCTAAAAAAGGTGGAATAAATCCAAACGAAATTTCAATCGTTATCAAAATGACCCATGGCAAAGTAAGCTATCTCTTCACTGGAGACGCAGAAAAGAAAGCTGAAACTGAAATGGTTGAAAGATATGGCAAGAAACTTCATGTAGATGTTCTTAAATCTGGCCATCACGGAAGCAAAACTTCTTCTAACCACAATTTTATGGATGCTGTTCAGCCAACTTACGGTGTAATTCAGGTTGGTAAAGGCAATTCTTTCGGTCACCCAACTCAGCAGACTCTTGATGTTTACAATTACTACAAAATGAAAGTATTCAGAAATGACTATGACGGAACCGTTGAAAGCTATAGCGACGGCAACAAAGTTGAATTCGTTTCTAATCAGAGTGCTATTCAGTTTGCAACAAAACCAAAAGTTATTGCTTTAACTCCAAATTCTGCAACTCTTCAGTGGACCACCAACAGAGAAGCAACTTCAGCAGTTGAATATTCTAATGGTCAGGCCTCTAAGAAGAAAGTTAATGAATCAGCTACCAAGACTCACACAATTACTCTTGTAGGACTGAAACCAAATACTGATTATACATATACAGCTATTTCTATTGATCCTCGCGAAGCCAGCAAAGTTGTAAAAGTAACTGGTTCTATTAAGACTCCAGCTGGTTCTGGCGCTCCAATGGCTAGCATTTCTGCTATTTCAACAAACTTTGATCGTATTTATATGAAACACCCCTTCAAAGCTATTGTTAATATCAAAAATCCAGCCGAAACCAAATGCGACGGATTAGTTGTAGAACTTTATCATTCAGCAATGAATTCTTCTAACCTTATTGATAGAATTGGTCTTTCTGTTCCAGCTAAGAGCACAAATGCAGCCGTTAGCAACACTAAGATTGATTGGTTAGGCAATATTGAATTGATTGCAGTTCTCAAAAAAGGCAACACTATTATTGATACTGCTACAAAGAATATCAATGTAGAAGCTAAGCTTGTATTTGTTGATTGTTCTCACGGCAACAAAGATTACTTCACTGGCAGATTTGCCGGTATGAAAATGGATCTTTTCCAGAATTATGGATTCCAGCTTAAATCAATCAGCAAAGCAATTAACTTTGAAACTATAAAAGATGCTTTCATGGTAATGATACCACATCCATCAACTCCATACTCTACTGAAGAACTTAACGCTCTTAAGAAATTCAGTAAAGCTGGTGGTTCAATATTGATGTTTGGTCAGTCTGACTACAGCAACAAGTCTCATCCTGAAATTCAGAATAAAGTTCTTGCAGCTATCGGCAGCACTATCCGCTTCAATGATGACCAGGTTTGTGACCCAACCAATAACATTGGTGCTCCATTCAGATTCTTCGTTACTAAGTTCCCATCTTCTATAACTAAATCTGATGAAATGTCTAAGCTTCTTCTCAGAACCTGCTGTTCTTTAACAAATTCTAACGGATCTGCTTTAAAGAATCAGGGCAGAGTAACTGTAGTAGCTATGGCTGATGAAGACAGCTACAATCAGGAAGCTGACGAAAAGAATGATGGTTACAAATATGCTGGTGGAAATATTCCTGTTGCAGCAGTTGAAGATCTTGGTGTTGGCCGTGTAGGTTGTATTGGTGAAAATACTTACCAAGACAGTCTCTATGGTGGAACCTCTAACAAAGGTCTTTGCACTCCAGCCTTCAATAGAAGTATTTGCTATTGGTTAAGCTTAGGCAAAGAAAAGACTCTCAGAGCTCTTACCAGAAGTATTGCTGAACTTGATTATGAATTCAATCCTGAAGTTCGTGCTTCTCAGTATGAAACCCTTTCTAATCAGGTTTTGAGAAATGTTCGCAGATCAATGGAAGAAGGCGGAAAAGGCCTCGATGAAATCAAACGTGAAATGGAATATTATGATGGCGAAAGCATTAATCAGTTGAAACGTCAGATTCAACAAATTGATACTTTTGAAAAAATCCAGAATAATAAATAATTAAGCTTCTGTTTGAATTCCCCGATAGATAAATTCTACCGGGGAATTTTTTATATCCAGATTTTTGAATAAAAAATTCTTTTTGTAAAAAACTTTATAAACTAACTTTAAACTATTTAAGAAAACTGCTATAATCAATTTTACATGTTAGAAACCTAGGTAAAATTGTGTTAAATATAAAAAAACTTTTATTACTATTTATTCTTTTATTTATTAATCTGTCTACAACTCTGTTTGCCAATACTAATCAGCGAATAACTGATATCAGATTTTGGCAAAGTCCCGAAGAAGCTCAGGTTGTCTTAGATTTAAGTGAGCCACCAAAAGTTTCAGATGTTGGCCGTCTTAATAATGGTACCTTGTATTTTGATATTAAATCCTGCGTTTTTAAGCCTGGTCATCAACGTTATGCATTACAGAACCAATTTCTAGAATCCTTATCTGTTCAACAAAATGATGATAATGGTTCTACAAGAGTATTCTTTAAAGTTCCACATAGCGTTGAAGCAAAAACATTTGTTTTGCCAAGCAACGAAAGAAAAGGTGACCGAATCGTTATCTTCCTTCGTGAACCTCAATCAAAGATTCTTCAGAAACAAACCGCTGAATTAAACGAAGTAAAGAAACTCAAAGCAGAAAACATCAAAATAGTAGTATTAGATCCAGGTCATGGCGGTGAAGACCCCGGAACTTCATGTAACGGAATAGTTGAAAAAAGTTATGTTTTAGCTATGGCGAAACTTGTTAAAGCATATTTTGACAGAGACCCACGATACAAAGCCATTTTAACTCGTGAAGCAGATTATATTATTCCTCTTGATAAAAGACGTGAAATCGCAGAAAGACTTGGAGCTGATGCTTTTGTAAGTATTCACGTTAACTGGAATGTAAAAAAAGCTATCAGTGGTATTGAAGTTTATTATGAATCTCCTAAAGGTGCTGTAAACGAAGCAGATAGATTAGTTGCAGATAAAGAAAATAAAGCAGATTTTGCTACATTAGGTTCAACTAACCCAGTTTTAGCTGCATCTAAGAATCAGATAGCCCAAATGCAGGCTAATATTATGGATCAAAGTAGACAACTTGCTGAAAAAGTTGAGTATAAATTAAGCCTTGCATTACCTAATTTGCCAAGCAGAGGTGTAAAACGTGCTGGTTTTAGAGTTTTACATTCATTAAATATGCCTTCTATACTTGTAGAATATGGCTATACATCAAGTAAAATAGACTCTGCTATACTAAAAGATTATACATCAAGAACAAAATTAGCTCAGGCTTTATATGCCGGCATCAGCAACTTCCTACAAACTAAAGTAGAAGGCGGTATAGATGCTGATTATTTAGAATACTATAAAGCCATGAATGCTAAAAAGGCTAAATTAGAAGCTGATAAAAAGAAAAAGGCTGCTGCTAAGAAAAATGCCACCTCAAAGAAAAATTCAACAAAGTCTTCTAAGACTGCTGCAAAGCCAAGAAAACATAAAGTAAAACACGGTGATACTCTTTCTGCTATTGCAAAAAAATATGGTGTAACCGTACAATCAATCAAAACAGCAAATAAAATGAAAAAAACAGATGTTATAAAATCAGATCAAATACTTATTATTCCAGCAAAATAAGAAGGATAACCAAAAGTGGATTTTTTTAAGAATTTAAAAATTAAGATGAGACTTTTTGTGACTATGGTTCTAGTCTCATCTGTTTTATTAGGCCTAACATTTTTTACAACAAAAGGAATTAGAGACGCAGTAAAAAGTCAGATTCCTCTTCAAGTTTTAACTACCTTGAATTCAGAGTGTGAAAAAATAATGGCTATAATGTCTAATTATGAAAATATGGCTAGATATATTAGCCGTTTGAATGCCACAATAGAATTACTTTCTTGGAACAATCTGCAACCAGACAAAACAGATATGATTGAACAATGGAAGTCAATCTTAAAATCATCTTTATCTGGTCTTCTCTTTCATTCTGAATCCGTTCCTAATGATTTGATTGAAGTAGCTATTATTACTAATCTTAGAAGGGATTCTACAATCTTTAGAATGAACTTCGAAGGTGAACTTCCTATAGTTAATAAAGAGAATAACATTTTATATGAATCTTGTTTCGACCAGAAAAACAGTGATAGTTTCGTAAAAGAAATAACTATAAAAGAATTAATAGATTCAGATGGTATTTATAAAAGCAAAGTCTTTTTCAAAACAAGTTCAGACGATATGCAAGAAAGAGTAATGTTTTTCATAAAACCTGTATTGGTCGATAGGAAAGCCATAGGTTATGTTGTTATTTGTGTTAATCTCGAAAACTTATTTAACAATATCCCCTCTTCTCTTGAAACTATTGGTGGTAAAACCTCAATTTTCTCAATTAATAAAGAACAAAAAGGTGTTTATATTGCTCATATAGACCCTGATTTAATACTGGATAATCAGAAAAGTATTCTTTTGAATACTAATGAACCTGAACTTCAAGACCTGGCTGATGAAAAGAAAGCCGATAATATTCTTAAGCTAAAAGGCAATTACTTTAAATATCTGCCTTTTGAAAAATCCAACATCCTTCTTGCTGCTAATGCCATCACTGGTTATGATTGGATAATGCTCAGCGTTGTTGATACCCAGAGCCTTATGGGTGCACTAAATAACGCACAAAAGTTTTCTTTATTTATTAGTATTTTCGGTTTAATTGTTATGATGATCATCACAATGATTGTTATAACTGGTGTTGTTAATCAAATTCGAAACGTTTCAGATGGCCTCGAAGAAATATCTAGAGGACGCGGCGACTTAACTCAAAGACTTTCTATTATAGGTCATGACGAAGTTACAGAAGTTTCTGAACGTTTCAATAAATTCATTAGTTATATTCAGCGCCTGTTGCTCCAAATTCAAGATGTTATCAACAGATTAGCTGAAATGGCTGATAGCATATCTTCTCTAACTTCTCAATCAAATGAATCAATTCAGAATATTTTTGGTAATACTCAAAGAATTACTAAAGCTAGTAAAGATTCAGCAACAATGCTTGAATCAACAGCAGCTTCTATTGAAGAAATTTCAGCTAATTCTCAATTGATTGCTAAAAGATCTAATAGAGCATATGAAGAATCTGTTCAGAATAGATTAAAAGCTACTCAAGGTATGGAAACCGTTCGAGAAGCTGCTACCACGATAAAAGAAATAGAACATGCCGTTGGTGACTCTTCTAGAGTTCTTGAAGAACTTAAAAACCAATCTAGAAAGATCGGTAAAATTGTTTTAACAATTACAGCTATTTCCAGACAAACTAACCTTCTTGCTTTAAACGCTGCAATTGAAGCTGCTCGTGCTGGTGAACAAGGTAAAGGTTTCGTTGTTGTTGCAGCAAACGTTAAAAAACTGGCAGAACAAAGTGCGAAAGCCGCTGAAGAAATTGGTGCCTTGATTGGTGAAATCCAGCACAAAACCAATAAAGCAGTTGAAGAAATGGGCTTAGGTAAAGATAAAGTTCAAGAAGGTGTTAAGATTATTAACCAGGCTGGTGGATACCTTGATGAAATCGGTATGGCATCAGAAAGCGTTAATGTCCAAGTTCAAGATATTAGTAAATCTTCTGTAGAACAGAGTAAAAATATTGAAGCCATAAGTCACTCTATTGAAAATCTTTCAATCACCACTAAGATGACTACAAAAGAAGTTGACGGAGTTCTTAACTCATTGAAATCTCAGCGTGATTCTATCCAGGATATGGCTAAGATTACTAAGCACTTAAGTATGGTTACAGATGAAATGAACAGAATGTTGGCTCACTTCGTATTAGAAACCAGAGAAATCATTGATACTCCTCCGGAACCAACAAGTGCTAATATAAAAGACGACGATAAGATTGAACTTAATAATACAAATTCAAGTACTGCAGTTGCTCCGGCTAACCCAGTTAGCGCAGTTTCTGCAAAGAGCGTTTAATTAATATTCGATATAGAATTTTTAAATGGAGTAAATCATGCTTTCACCCAAGACTTTTTCAGGCGGTATTCATCCGCCGGCAATGAAAAATACAGCCAATAAACCTATAGTAAAGCTTCCATTACCAGACAAAGTAGTATTACACTTATCTCAGCATATTGGTTCTCCCGCTAAAAGCACTTTCCATATTAATGATAGAGTAACTTATGGTCAGGTAATTGCTGATGCAGGTGGTTTTGTTTCTGCTCCAGTTCATGCTACAGTCTCTGGGAAAATAATAGCTTTTGGTAATTTTAAACATCCCTTGGGGCAGTCTACTCCTGCTATAGTTATTGAAAGAGACAAAGAAGCCCAGGAACCAGTTTATACTGAAAAGCCCGTTAATGGTCTTTCCCTGCCCCCTGCTGAAATCTTAAAGAGAATTAAAGATGCTGGAATAGTCGGATTAGGTGGGGCTGCATTTCCTGCACATGTTAAATTGTCTCCACCTCCAGGAGTTGTAATCGACACCGTTATTCTAAATGGTGCTGAATGTGAACCCTGTTTAACATCTGACCATAGAACACTCTTAGAGCAGCCTCAAAAAGTTGTAGACGGAATTAGACTTGTAATGAAAGTCTTAAACGCTAAAAGAGGATATATTGCTATAGAAGATAACAAACCTGATGCAATAGAAATATTAGATGATATTGCTCAGGATTTATTTGCAATTGATGTTCAACCCCTTATTACAAAATATCCACAAGGTGGAGAAAAACAATTAATTAAAGCTGTTACTGGGCGAGAAGTTCCTAATGGGAAATTGCCTTCAGACGTTGGTGTTGTTGTTATGAATGTAACAACAGCGGCTGCAGTATCTGATGCAGTAAATTACTGCATGCCACTTACAGAAAAAACCGTTACTCTAGCAGGCGACTGTGTTAAAAACCCAGGAAACTATAGAGTTAGAATAGGAACCCCAATTTCTGATTTTATTCAAATGACTGGTGGTTTAAAAGAAAATGTTCCTTTAAGAAAAGTCATACTTGGCGGTCCTATGATGGGATTCGCTTTATATGATCTCTATACTCCGATAGTAAAGGGAACAAGCGGAATTCTATGCTGGAGTAAAGAACAAGCAGAA
>ONIU01000040.1 GCA_900317935.1 uncultured bacterium | reverse complement strand
GGATTGTTTTAGCAAATCTTAGGTTTTATTGGTGTTGGGTGTGTTAGGTATTATTGTTTAATCGAAGATTGCAAAGTAAATATAATTTCAGATATTAGATATTTTGCAAAGCTATAACTTAACAATATAACCAAGAGGCTAAGCCTCTAAACCATCACACCAATCTTATCTCTATTCTTTATTCCTAATCCCTACACCCTTTACCCTTTTCCCTACAAATCAGGCGTTTTCTTTGTCGAATTTTCTGATGAAATCGGCAAGTTTCTGGCAGCCTTCGATTGGCATTGCATTATAAATAGAAGCTCTCATACCACCAATATTTCTGTGACCCTTAAGAGTTACAAGACCTTCAGCAGCTGCTTCAGCCAGGAATTTCTTATTGATTTCTTCATTTGGTCCAAAGAATGGAATATTCATGATTGAACGATCTTCTGCATGTTCTGGAGTAATGTGTGCCTTGAGTAACTTAGAATTATCAATTGCATCATAAACAATAGCAGCTTTCTTCTTGTTCAATTCTTCATAGTATGCAACACCGCCCTGAGCAATCATGTGTTCGAATACTAATTTTGCTATATAAATACCATATGTTGGTGGAGTATTATACATTGAACCCTTATCTGCATGAGTCTTATAATCAAGCATTGTTGGGAGGTTCGGGATTCTGCCGATTAAATCGTCACGAACAATAACGATTGTAACACCAGCAGGACCAATATTCTTCTGAGCACCAGCATAAATCAAACCGTAATCTGCTACGTTGAAGCGTTCACTCATAATATTAGAAGACATATCTGCTACTAGAGGAATGCTTATCTGAGGAACCTTCATGCACTTGGTTCCATAAATTGTATTGTTAGAAGTTACATGCAAATAGTCAGCATCTTTTCTTACATCTTCTGCTTTATATTTTGGATAATATCTGTTGTTGTCCTGAGTAGAAGAAGCAACTATATGGCAGTCTACACCGTATTTCTTAGCTTCTTTAATAGCTTTGCTAGACCATTCACCAGAATCGATAAAGTCTGCTTTTTTGGTTACAGCTAAATTCATCGGAATCATTAGGAACTGAAGGTTAGCACCACCCTGAAGGAAAAGAACCTTATAATTGGATGGAATTTCCATTAATTTGCGAATACCAGCTTCAGCATCATCAATAATCTTCTGATAAACTGCAGAGCGGTGGCTCATTTCCATAACGCTCATGCCTGAACCTTCGTAATCCAACATTTGTTCAGCGGCTTTTTTCAAAACTGCTTCTGGGAGAACGGCTGGACCAGCGGAAAAATTGTAAACTCTTGCCATAATTAAAAATCACTCCTTAAAATGATCATTTGGGAAAACACTTTATTTCTCAATATTTAAACTAATAACATCAATAAATTTTTACGTCAAGATATTATTTTTAGAGCAAAAGAGCGTAGAGCGAAGAGCGACAGAGCAACATAGGATGTGTAAAGTGAGACGAGGCCAAAGCCTCTGTGAGACGATTGCTACCGCAATCTGTGAGACGGCAGCTGACGCTGCCCGTGGTAGTTGTTCGACAATTTCCACAGTGTAACGTCCCACAACGAAGTGACCCACAGCGCAGCGTCACACTTTTAACACTTCTCACCCTTCCAACCCTTCTAACCCTTCCAACTCTTCTAACCCTTCCAACCCTTCTAACTCTTCCAACACTTCCAACCCTTCCAACCCTTCCAACCCTTCCGACTCTTCCAACCCTTCAAACTTCATAAATAGTTGTTATCAAAATTGGTTAGTGGTATAATAGCGCCACATAAATTATTATAAAGGGTTCAACATGGATAAAGAAAATAAAGAAGAATATAAAAAATTTTATTCTGAAGTTTACCGCCATTCATTGGCTCATATTCTGGCTAAATCTGTTATGGAAATTTTCGGTAAAGAAAATGTCCAGATTGCTATAGGCCCTCAGATTGCTGATGGTTTCTACTACGATTTCATTCTTCCTAGAACTCTGACAAATGATGACTTCAAGATTATTGAAGATAAAATGCACGAAGTTATTAAAAGAAGAGAAGTCTGGAATGTTAAAGAACTTTCTCGCGAAGATGCTTTAAAGGAATTTGCAGACCAGAAGTTTAAAGTAGAACTGATTAACGACCTTCCCGAAGGCGAAAAAATAACAGTTTATTATACTGGAGATGATTTTGAAGACCTTTGCAGAGGTCCTCATGTCGCTAATTCTCAGGAATTGATGAATGCTGCTTTTAAGGTAAAATCTGTTTCCGGTGCTTATTGGCGTGGTGATGAACATCGTGACCAGCTTCAAAGAATCTATGTTTATGCTTTCGAAACCAAGCAGGAACTAAGTGAACATTTGAAGCTCATTAAAGAAGCAATGGAACGCGATCATAAGAAATTAGGTCCTCAGCTTGATTTGTTTATGTTCGACGAAACTGCTCCTGGTATGCCTTATTGGTTGCCAAGAGGCTGGAGACTTTACAATGCCTTGTTGGATTATTGGCGTTCAATACATGATAAACATGGTTATCAGGAAATTTCTGCTCCAGTAATTAACAATAAACAGCTTTGGGTAACTTCAGGTCACTGGGGCCATTACAGAAATAATATGTTCTTAGTTCCTGGTTTTGAACTTGATGATAATGGTAAACGTGTTTATGATGATGAAAGTAGTTCTACTTATGCTGCAAAACCAATGAACTGCCCGAATGCAATTAATGTTTACCGCAGAAAACTTAATTCTTACAAAGAATTACCAATTCGTATCAGTCAGGTAGACGTTATTCATAGAAAAGAAAAATCTGGCGAATTGAATGGATTGTTCCGTGTTCAAGAATTCAGACAGGACGATGCCCATATTTTTGTAACAGAAGATCAGATTGCTTCTGAAATCAAAGATATTATGGATATTGCAACTGAAATTTACAATACTTTCGGTTTAACTTATCGTGTTGAACTTTCAACCAGACCAGATGATTATATGGGCGACATCGAAGTATGGAATAATGCAGAAAAAGCATTGAAAGACATTCTTGATAAAACCTATGGCGAAGGCAAATATGAAATAAATGAAGGCGATGGTGCTTTCTATGGTCCAAAAATTGACCTTCAGATGAAAGACTGTCTTGGTCGTGAATGGCAGATGGGCACAATTCAATTAGACTTCCAGTTACCGCTAAATTTCGATTTGAAGTATGTTGCTGATGACGGAACCTATAAGCGCCCAGTTATGATTCACCGTGCTATATTCGGTTCTCTTGAAAGATTTATTGGTATTCTTATAGAAAACTTCAAGGGATTGTTCCCATTCTGGTTGTGCCCATTCCAGGTTGGTATAGTTCCGATTATGCCAGAACATAATGATTATGCAAAAGAAGTTTTAGAAGCTTTGAGAGCAGCTGGCGTTCGTGCTGAAGCTGATTTTTCAGATCATAATATGAAAGCTAAGATTAAGGATTTCCACAATAACAGAGATCCATTTATTGTTGTATTAGGTAATAAGGAAGCAGAAAACAAGACTGTAGCTATTACCGCTCGCGGCAATAAGAAACTTAATGATGTTCCATTAGATGAATTCATTAAGATGTGTCAGAAACTTAATGCTGAACATAGCTTGGAATTGCTGAAGTAAGCTAACTAACAAAAAAACACCGACATAGTCGGTGTTTTTTTGTTTTTATTGTAGTCGGTAGTTGTAGTTATTGTTTTAATATTTAGTCAAGCACAACAATCATAAACTAAAACAAAAAAAGTTCTCATTTGATGTAAACTCTTAATTCTATTCTCTTGTTAAATAGCTTTTTTAGTGTTAGTATTTAACTATCTTGCAAGACAAAGGTAAATAAAATGCGAAAGTTACGTAGCTATGCAGTTTTGTTAGCCGCTTTGACAATTATTGGTCCTTCTTTTCCCAATAAATCTTATCCTGTTTTTGCACAGGAAGGTTCTACCGTCAGCGAAGAAGCTAAAATGCTTTATGATGAAGCTATTGGTTTAAAGAAAAAGGGTAAATTAAAAGAAGCTATTAATTCTTATGTTAAAGCTTTAAGAAAAGACCGAACTATTCTAGCTTTTGATGATGAAGGTTTAATAGAAGCTTCATATAAAGACTCAGTAGCCAAATTAAACGAGTCTCCAGAAGATATCAAACTTCTTGAAGTTTGCGGTTTCTTAGCTTCGGTTGGTTATTCAGATAATAAAACAGCAATAACATATTATGAAAAAATAGTTGGCTTAGTTGATGACGAAGGAGTTAAAGAAAGAACTCAGAACCTGATTGAACGTTTGAAGGCTGCTGCAGAAGCACAGCACAGTTACGACAGTGCTGTAGCTGCAGAAATGAGGGATGAACGAATAAAAACCTGGGCTGAAATGGAAAAGATTGACGATTTTGCAGAAGAAAACTCCAAATCAGCTGCTAGAGCCGAAAAATTGAATGATGCTTATTCTGAAAGAGAAAGTTTGCAGAATAAGATTCCTCAACTTGAAGATGAGTTAAAAGAACTTCAAGAAAGCTACGATAAAGCTGATAGGCTCTGGTATACTTTGAAAGATGAACTTTACGAAAGACGCAGAAGACGTTTAAAGAACGACTTAGCTGCTAAAAAGGAAGAATTGAGTGCTGCTAAGAGTCAGTTGAATTCACTTGAAAAAACTGTTGCTTCCTTAGAAAAAGAAGATGAAATAGCTAAGGCTAAAGAAGAAAAGAGCGCATTTAATCGTAATAGAAATACAGATAATTCTGACTCTGATGACGAAGAAGATGAAGATAGTGCTTTTAACTCAAATCCTTCTAACCGTGATTCAGACGACTCTTCTGGTGATTACGAAGAAGCAGAAGAGTCGTCTGACGAAGATGATAAATCTGATGATTCTGAAGATTCTGAAGATGAATATAGCGAAGAAGCTTTGTCACGTCAGGCTGATGAAATGAGTGATGATGAACGCAAAGAAAAACTTGAAGATCTGATTGATAATTTGTAATTTAAAAATAAATATTTACAAATATTCATTTTTAAGGTAAAATATTTGAACTTAAAAAAAAGAAAATAAGTCGGCTCAGCCGATTAAGGAGAAAAATTTATATGGCTATCAAAGTTGATACTGAAAAATGCATTGGTTGTGGCGCTTGCACTGGTACTTGCCCAGTAGAAGCTCTTGAAATTAAAGACGGCAAAGCTGCTTACAAAGGCGACGGCTGCATCGAATGTGGTGCTTGCGCTTCTGGTTGCCCAGTAGAAGCTCTCAGCCTCTAATAATTACTTAGTTAGTAAACAAAAAAGAAGCACAGAAATGTGCTTCTTTTTTGTTTAGATTAATACTTTTCTATATTTGATTGATAGAGAATATATGCTAGTATTTTAATATTATATGAATTATAATAAGAGAGCATTTTTAAAGGTTGATGAATAATGCAGTCTGAAAATACAGAAAAGTGTTTGAATCCATATATATCATTAATAGGTGCCTTTGCTTTGGCTTTAGGCACAATTCTAGGTTGGGGTTCTTTAGTATTAACAACTGATTTTTATCTACTTCAGTCTGGTCCAGTGGGTAGTATATTGGGATTATGTTGTGGCGCTTTGGTAATGTTGATTATTGCAAAGAATTATTCATTTCTAATGACAAGATTCCCAGATTGTGGTGGAGCATATTCCTTCTCTAAAAAAGCTTATGGAGATGATCACGCTTATATTACCGGCTGGTTTCTTGCTTCGACTTATTTAGCTGTTTTATGGTTCAATGTTACTTCTATACCTTTATTTGCAAGAAATTTCATTGGGAATATTTTTCAATTTGGTTTTAAATATTCTATTTGTAATTATGAAATATATTTTGGCGAAGCTCTGATTGGTTCACTTATATTGATTTTGATTTGTTGGTTTGTAGCTAAGTTCAAAAAGTATTCAATGGGGCTTATGACGCTTTTGGTTAGTTCTTTTATAGCCTTAATTGGAATTTGTTTCCTTTTTGTTTTAAATAAGAATGGTGGAATTCATAATGTAACTCCTGCATTTGTTCCTGATTCTGATTTTATTTCACAGGTTATCAGCATTGCCTTTATTTCTCCTTTGGCTTTTGTAGGTTTTGAATGTATCTCTCATGCTTCTGAAGAATTTAATTTCTCTAAAGATAAGATTATTAATGTTTTATTTGCTGCTATATTTTTTGCAGCTATATTTTATATAATTATTCTTTTATTGTCGGTAAGTGTTTATCCACCTCAATATCATTCCTGGTTTGAATATATTAGTAATTTAAATAAACATATTGGAATAGAAAGATTTCCTGTTTTTTATGCTGTAAATCATTATATGGGCAATATTGGTCATTATGCTTTGTTATTTGTCTTAATGGCTTTAATTCTTACAAGTTTAATTGGTAACATTTATACTTTAAGCAGATTATTTTATAGAATGGCTATAGATAACATTATTCCCCATAAATTTGCTGATTTGAATAGTGATAATGCTCCTTTTAAGGCTATATGGCTTGTTGCTTGTCTATCTATTTTTGTTCCTTTTTTAGGAAGAACCGCAGTGGGGTGGATAGTTGATGTCACTGCGATAGGTGCCACCCTTGTTTTTGCTTTAGTTTCTATATCTGTATGGAAGATTGCTAAGGAATCAGGTCTTAAGAAAGAGATGGCTTATGGGCTCATAGGTCTTTTCTTTATGGTTGTTTTTGTGATTTATCTGCTTTGTCCAAATTTGATTAGAACGGGGAAGATTTCTACAGAATCTTATTTGTTATTCCCTTTATGGTCAATTTTGGGTATGATTTATTTCAGACAATTGCTTAAAAAAGATAATGAATCTAACAATGCTCGTTTTGGAAATTCTACGATTGTTTGGGTTCTTCTATTTTCTATAATGTTAAGCACTTCTTTTACCTGGATGCTAGATTCTAATCAGAATGCTTCAAAAAAACTTATCACTGATATTGAATTAACAAATATAGTCAGTAAAGACAATTTTGGGTTATTAGAAAATAATGTTTATAATCATTTTAATCAGAATATAATCAATATTCTTATATTTGCATCGGTTGTTACTATTTCTGTAGTAGTGCTGATCAGCAATTATTCTTATATTGTAAAAAGAACTCATAAACTTGAAATTGAGCGCAAGAGCATCGAAAAAGAATTTGAAATTAGTCAGATGATACAAAGTTCTGTTTTGCCTGTAAATTTCCCGGAAAAAGATAAATTTGAGCTATTTGCTTCTATGACTCCGTCAAAAAGTGTTGGCGGTGATTTTTATGATTTCTTTAAGGTAGATGATAATCATGAGGCTGCAATAATAGCTGATGTTTCCGGTAAGGGAATTACAGCAGCTATGTTTATGATGAATGCTAAAGTTGCAATAAAAGAGGCTGTTCTTAGTGGTAAACCCTTAGTAGAAGCTATGGAAAAGGCTAATATTGACCTTTGTGAACATAATAAGGCTAGAATGTTTATAACTGTTTTTCTTGCTATTCTTGATTTGAATACAGGCGAGTTAAAATGCATCAATGCTGGTCATAACCCTCCTCTTATAAATCATAAAGGCACTTGGGAATACTGTAAAATCAAACATTCCATTGCTTTAGGTGTGTCAAAGAAAATCAAATTTACTGAAGTCAGTATTGAATTAGATCATCAAGATTCTTTGTTTATGTATACAGACGGTGTTACAGAAGCTAAAGACATAAATGATAATCTTTTTGGTGAAGAAAGATTAATAAATTTTCTTGCGAAACAGGATAATCAACCAAGAAGTCTTTTGAATAATACCTTGGCAGAATTGAAGAATTATGCTGGTAATGCACCTCAGAGTGATGACATTACCATGGTAATGATTAAGTATCTGTAACCTAAAACAATCCCATCATTTCTCTTCTCTGTTCTCTAAAAGAAGCTTTAGCAATTTTTTACTTTATATTAAAAATATGCTAATATATTAGCCAAACAAATTATCGGAGGAGATAAATGTCCGAACATATGGCAAATCCATTAGAAACATTGAAGACACAGCTGAAAAAGCTTGCAGACAAACCATTTAAGCACAAATATTATGTTCCAGCATTATGGGTTGAAGTAGGTAAAGAACCAGTAGACGGCAAAAAGCCAGTTTCTGTTAATCCTGCTGAATTTTATCTAAAGCACATCGAAGCTATAGAAAAGAATAAAGTAGATGGCATCGATCCTTTCCGTTCCCTTAATGGTCAGATTGAAGGCGGCGAAGGTGGCAGTTGGATAAACAATCAGGCTATTTATAATATGTTTGTAAGACTTACCACTGCTTATGACCATAATGGCGATAACAAGCTTGGTGGCAGTATGGTTGACCTTACTCTTAACCAGGATGGAATCAGAGAATCAGGCACTTTCTTAAAAGCAATTGCAATGCTTGGTTACATTAAAGCTTTGGGTTGCACAACAATACATTTGCTTCCAATAACTTCTATTGGTCATGATGGAAACAAGGGTGAACTTGGTTCTCCTTATGGCATTAAGAACCCATATAAATTGGAAGAAACATTGGCTGACCCGATGGTTGAAATGTCTGCTGAAGACCAGTTCAGGGCTTTCATGCAGGCTGCTCATATGTTAGGCATCAGAGTAATCTGTGAATTTGTTTTCAGAACAGCAAGTAAAGATGCTGATTGGATAGCTGAACACCCAGACTGGTTCTATTGGCTTGATGCTAAGATTCAGGATAGAACTCCTGGCGAAACCGATATAGCTAAGTGTGAAGCTACTTACGGCAACCCAATTTTCACAGATGAAGAATTGAAGGTTATCAAGGCTAAGGTTGAAGCTCACGATTTCAATGATTTGCCAGCTCCTCATAAGAACTACGTAAACTTCTTTAAACTTGCTCCAAAAGCTGGTGAAGTTAAGCTAAACGATAAAGGTCAGTATGAAGGAAATGGAACAGACCCGATTACAGGCGATAAATGCAAAGTCAGAGTTCCTGGTGCATTTGCTGACTGGCCACCGGATGATAATCAACCACCGTGGGGTGATGTAACATACTTTAAGATGTATAAGGATGAAAATCCTGAAAAACCTGAATTTAACTATATTGCATACAATACAATCAGAATGTATGATAACAAGCTTGCCAGACCAGAACTTGCAAATCAGCCTCTTTGGGATGCAATCATAGACTTGATTCCAACTTACCAAACCAAATATGGTATTGACGGTGTTATGATTGATATGGGCCATGCTGTTCCTGTTCCTTTAATGCAGGAACTAATCGGCAAAGCCAGAACAGTAGACCCCAATTTCTGTTTCCTATCTGAAAACTTTGAAATTGGTCAGGCTAGTGTTGATGCCGGTTATAATGCTGTTGTCGGCTATTGCTGGTGGGTTGAATACCGTCGCGATGGTATGTATGACATGCTTGAACACATTGGTAAGAAAGGTGTTCCTTTAAGCTTCTTCGGAGCTGTTGAAAACCATAACACTCCTAGAGCTTGTGGCAGAGAAGGCGGAGTTGCTTATGCAAAATACGCATTCTTGGTTAATACAATGCTTCCGCATGCAGTTCCATTTATACATGCTGGCCAGGAACTTGGTGAAGCAATGCCTGTTAATACCGGTCTTGATTTTTCTAATGAATTATTAGAATCATTAAAGGGCAAAAAGCTGGCTTTGTTTGACTTAGTCGGCTATAACTGGGATGGCAAGCATGAAATGTATAGCTTTGTCAAAAAAGTTCTTGCTCTTCGTGAAGAATATGCTGACTGTGTAAAACCAACCAGTGTTGATACTTTCGCTTCATTTATGACAGGTTATTCTGATGTAATCGCTTTTATCAGAGGAAATGACAACAAGCGTGTAATGGTTCTCTTCAATAGAGATTTACAGAATGGCTACGAAGGCGAAATCGACATAAGCTGGTGTAATCCAGACGGCGTTAAAGGCCTCAGTGACAGACTTACTGATGGTCATGTAACTTTCAAAGTTGAAAATAACAAACTTAAATATAGCCTTAAAGCAGGTCAGTGCTGCTTCTTTGCCTGGTAATAAAGCTATATGCCGAAGCAGCTAGATTTCTTAACTCTTGAGGTTGGCAGCACAATTACTAAAGCCAATGGCTTTATGAAAACTGCTGATAACTCTCTTGAACACGTTGCCCAAGGTTTTGCGCCTACTTCTGTTGCTCAAGGTAATGTTGGTATAGGAATCTTTGCTGCTGTTGATGATTTAGAAAAACGCAGTTCATACGGAACCGATACTTGTGAAGTCTTTGCAAATAGTTCGGCTGCTGGTGGGCTGCGTGTTACTGTACACGGGCTGACTTATAATATGACGGCAAGAGCAGCAAAAGAAGCCAGTCTTGGTGCCGGTGCCATTATTAAGAAAGTTACTGCTGGCGAGCTTAGCGAATACGATATAGATGAAATCGAAGAACTGCAGCCTAATATGATTGTTTTGGCCGGCGGTGTTGATTTCGGAGCAAAAGAAATAGTTTTAGGCAATGCGATGAAACTAGCAGCTATGGATATCGGTGCTCCTGTTGTTTATGCCGGGAATTCTGCATTAAAACGCGGTGTTGAAACTATCTTCCATAGAACTGGAGTAGAAATAGCCGTAGTTCCAAATGTTTTCCCTGATGTAGATCAGTTGAATGTTGAGCCTTTGAGAAGAAGAATGCAAGATCTTTTCTCAAAGCATATAATTCATGCTCCGGGCATGGAACGATTGAAGGCTATTTCTAATCATACTATTATTCCCACACCAGCAGCAGTTCTCAGAGCTACAGAAATATTTGCTGAAACTCTTGGTGACGTTGTTGTTGTTGATGTAGGTGGTGCTACTACTGATGTTCATTCTGTAACAGACGGAAGTAAAGAGTTTGCAGATAAACTTACAGATCCAGAACCCCATTCAAAACGTTCTGTTGAAGGTGATTTGGGTGTTTTTGTAAATGCAGCTAATATAATCGAAATATCAGAAGAAGCAAGCAGACAGGATAAATCCGCGGAGATTAAGGCTATCCCTTCCTCTGATTCTGAAAAAGAAATGACTAGCTGGCTTTGTCGAAAAGCAGTAGAAATAGGCGTTAGACGTCATGCTGCCGTCGTTTCTGAAATTTTTACACCAGTAGGGCGCAGACAGGTTATAAAAGGGAAAGACCTTTCCGCTGTCAAGTATGTAATCGGAACCGGCGGTGCCTTGACAAGAGTTGAGGGAGGGCGTAAAATTCTAGAGTCGATATGCACGGGTGTAGGTAAATATTTAATGCCTCCTAAAACCGCTAAGATACTAATAGATTCGGATTATTTATTTTCTGCATTAGGAACAATGAGTGTTGATTATCCTGAATTAGTTAAAAATACATTTAAAAGCTGGAGTGAAAAACATGATAAATTATTCTCAATTTAGAAAGGTCTGTGACCCGACTCCACGCTTAGAGATTTACCCTGAATGGGTTCGACAGAATACTGAATTTATAGTCAAACAATGCCATGACGCTCATGTTTCTGTAGCTTGTGTAACAAAAGTAGTTGGTGCAAATATTGAAGTTGCCAAGGCTATGCAGGCTGGCGGTGCTGATATGCTGGCTGATTCTAGAATTGAAAACCTTTATAAGCTTCGTGACGGCGGGTTGAAAGGCCCATTTATGCTGCTCAGGCTTCCAACACCATCTAGGGCTGCAGAAACAGTTGAAGCTGCTGATATTAGTTTGAATTCTTCCATAGAAACAATTGAAGCCTTAGGTCGAGCTGCTGTTGCTCAAAATCATATTCATCGCGTTATTATAATGATTGATGTTGGTGATTTACGTGAAGGAACCTGGCCTGATAAAGCTCCAAAGCTTGTTAAGGCTGCGGCTTCAGTTCCTGGCATAGAAGTTATAGGTTTGGGAACAAACCTTGCCTGTTATGGCGGAGTAATTCCAACACCCGAAAATATGCGCCTTTTGATGGATACAGTAACTGCGTGCAGACGAGTTACTGAATTACCTCTTTCAGTCGTTTGTGGAGGGAATAGTTCTGGTTTGCCATTGTTAGCAGCCGGAAGATTACCAGGGGGAATCAACCTTTATAGAATTGGCGAAGCGATAATGCTTGGCAGAAATGTTATAGACAGAAGCATTTGGCCAGGCACTCGTCAAGATGCTTTCATTCTTAAAGCTGAAGTTATAGAATCAGAGACTAAGCCGTCAAAGCCTATTGGTACCATTGGTCAGGATGCTTTTGGCAATGTTCCTGAATTTACTGATAAGGGTTTGAGAACAAGAATTATCTGTAATGTAGGCAGACAGGACGTTGTTCCTGACGGATTAACTCCCTTGGATGAAGGAGTTGAAATTCTTGGTGCATCAAGTGATCACTTGATTGTAGATGTTACTGACTCTAAGCGAACTTTTGAAGTAGGGGACGAAATAGCTTTTTATCCTAATTATGGCGCTTTATTAGCTCTTATTACATCAGAATATATATTTAAAGTTATAAAAGAAGGTTAAACAAATGCTTTATCAAACTCATGCTCTTATTCATTTGAATAATATCAAGCATAATATTGAGGAAATTCGTAAACTTGTTAAGCCAGAATACAAGATTTTACTTTCTATCAAAGCAAATGCTTATGGTCACGGAGCTGTTGAAGTAGCAAAGATGGCTCAGAAGAACGGGTTGGCAGATTACCTTGCTATAGCTACGGTTCCAGAAGGAATGGAACTTCGTGATGCTGGAATTACACTTCCAATTTTAAAGCTAAGCCCTGCTTTTGAAGAAGAAATGGAATCAGCTGTTGCTAATGAAATAGCTCTTTGTGTTTGTGAAGAAGATAATATTCGTAAATATGATGAAACCGCAAGAGCATTAGGGAAAAAGGCTGTAGTTCATTTACAGCTTGATACAGGTATGGGGCGTATCGGCGTTGGTGAAGAAGAAGGTTTAAGATTAGCTGAAATCATTATTAAACAATGCCCGAATCTTGAATTGGAAGGTGTTATGACTCATATGCCTGTAAGTGATGATTCGAGCAGAACATTCACTGAAAGACAAATTGATAAATTTCAGAAGATAGTAAATAGAATTGAAACTACATTGAATTTTAAATTTAAGCTGGTTCACTGTTCTAATAGTGCTGCTGTAACAGCTTATCCCAATGCACATTTTAATATGGTAAGACCAGGAATTATTATTTACGGTTTTTATCCATCAAAAGATGTTCCTCAAACTCTAGATTTGAAACCAGGTATGAGTATTAAAACCAGAGTTTCTTTTATTAAGAAAGTTACAAAAGGAACATCAGTTGGTTACGGAAGAACATGGGTTGCTCCGGAAGATACCTGGATAGCTACATTCCCGGCTGGTTATGCAGATGGTTTCAATAGACTTTTTTCAAATAAGGGTAGGGTGCTTATAAATGGTCAGTCTTGTCCAATAGTGGGAAGAATCTGTATGGACCAGAGTATGTGCAGTCTTGGAACTGGCGATAAACCTAATGCTAAGGTCGGTGATGAAGTTGTTTTGATGGGAAAACAAGGCAATGATGAAATCACTGGTGAAGAATGGGCTGAAAAATTAGGAACTATTTCTTATGAAGTAACCTGTATGATTAGTGCTCGTCTTCAACGTTATTACGAAGAATAAGCTAAGCTTCGCTAGGCTGCAAAAAGGCGATAGCCTTTTTGCTCGGTATTAGTGAAAAGGGCTGCTTTTTTTATCGATGCTCCCCCAAAATTTTTGAAAAAATTATAGGGGGAGCTGTCACGAAGTGACTGAGGGGGGAGCAAAGCGGTAGCTTTGCGTAATTGTTAAGACTTTGTCGGACAGTAGCTTGCTCAACCTTATTCTCCTCCGCGTTCTCTTATAATTTCTACCTTCGAATAGTCTTTGAGAGAACGAGCCTTGTGCGGAGAATAGAAGGTTTCGCGTCTAACTGTCCGTCCTTTGTAAAGAAGCTTTGCTTCACTACAACAACTACCAACTACAACAAAAACAAATAGTATGCTATAATAGAAATAACGACAGTTTGGTGAACTTATTTCACCCACAAAAAAAGCCTCAGTAGAAATACTGAGGCTTTTTTCTTATTCTTTTACAACAGTTACCGGTAGCTTTTTATTTTTAACATAAGTAAAAAGCTTAAGCAGTCTTAACTCATGAGTAGCTGTCATTGTGTTCCCAAGATCAGTTGTATATTCTGCTCTTAGGGTTTTACCCTTTTTGTCTGTAATTTGCTTCATAGAAACTACTTTTCCGCCATCTGGTGAATCAAATGTTCTTGGCAAATGACATATTAAGCCATAACGGCCTTCAGCAATTTCATAAGCATTTTCACGGAGAGATTTAGGCAATTTTTCTAATTCTCCCTTATAAAGGGGTATATAGGTGCCAACTGTACCGAAATCACCCTGATCTATGAGACCAGCAAAAGGTCTTGAAAAAGATTTTAATCCTAAAGCATCTAGAATTTGACCGATGAGTTCGGGGGTTACTATTTTAACCGTTGGTTTATCTACTTTTAAAGTAGTTTTTTTAGTAGAAGATTTTGAAGAAGTTTTTTTTGCTGTAGTTTTCTTAGCAGCAGTTTTCTTTGTGGTCTTCTTTACTGTTTTTTTTGTAGTTGTTATAATGGGGTTTGTTCGTTTTATTATTTCCATGCAAAGAATTCTATTCTGTTATTCTTTATTTTTCAAGAACTATTTATGTTTTTTTATGACTAAAATTTTAAATATTGGGTACCAAAATTGTCGATTATATTTACAATTAAAAAGAAAAAGATAGAAGATTTTTTTTAAATAGGGTAGCGGAATTATATAAAATTGGTTATAATTACATAGAATAAGTCTATAAGGAGCAATAAGCTTATGTCGAAAGCTTTAAATAAGATAATTGGTGCTGTTGCACTAGCAATCACACTTGCAGCCCCTACCTATGCAGCCGGAGTAGTTGATCTTACTCAGATGTTCAATCAGTCTACTCGTGAATTGGCAGACGGTGAACGTATTTCCGTAGGTGAAGAAAATGTACGCTTAGGTCGTGCTTTTGCAGATGTTAAACCTGTAGAAGTTGGTGATCAGGCATCTTTCAATACCTATAATCTTGAACAAAACTGCAATGAAAAGATTAAAGCAACCTGCAAGAAGATAGGTAAACACTGTTATATTTATGTGCAAAATGGTCAAAAAGTTGATCAGAAAACAGTAGATAAACTGGCAAATGCTTTCGACAATAAGATTTATCCTACTGATCGTCAGATGTTTGGTAACGAATGGTCTCCTGGCATCGATGACGACCCACGTATAACCTTACTGCTCCTTGATATAAAAGATGGTTATAATCCAAACACTGGAAATTATGCCTATACTGGCGGTTATTTCAACGCCGGTGACTGCTATACTAAGGCTAAATATCCGACATCTAACCAGAAAGAAATGCTTTATCTGGATATTAATCCTAGCGATCCGACCAGTGATAAATTCTTAAGTGTTGTAGCTCATGAATTTCAGCACATGATTCATTGGAATCATGACCCCAAAGAATATACATGGCTAAATGAAAGTATGTCTCAGTTGGCTCCATATCTTTGTGGTTATGGTCACCCATCTCAGGTAGATGCTTTCTTAAGAAGTCCTGATAACAATATGTGTGCTTGGCTCGACGACGATATGGTCGCTAATTATGGTCAAGTTTACATGTGGGCTCAGTATATTTCTACAAGAATCGCTTCAACAGATGAACGCAGACAGGCTTTCATCAGAAGAATGGTTGCTCAGACTTCTCAGGGTATGGCTGGTATTAATGCTGCTATTGAAAAACAGGGTATTAAAAATAGTGCACGCAATCTTTTCAGAAATTTCTGTGTAGCCAACTATCTAAATGATGACCGTATCAGTAATGGTGATTATGGTTACGGCAATGCTCTTTCAAGATTTTATCTTAATCCGGAAATTAAGATAGACAAAGCTCCGGCTAAGGGTAAATCTAGCGTAAAATGCTGGTCTGCAAAATGTATCAAAATAAATCCAGCTGCTATAAAAGGCAAAAAAGTTAATGTACAATTTGCTGGTCAGAAGATTGCTACTACAGAATTAAAGAATGCTTTTGATGTTGCAGTAGTTCATTATAGTTCAGATGGAAAAGTTCTTCCAAAAGTAAACTGGTTGCCAGTAAAAGACTATAAAGTAAATCAAGAAATTATTGTTCCAGCAGAATACGACAGAATGCTTATGGTTGTAGTAAATCGTGGTCCAGAAACTATGAAAGCAGAACAGGCTTTTGCTAAGAATGCAGGCTCTGCTAACTTTACATTTGCTATTGGCGGTTCTGCAACTGGTAATGTCGCAACTGTTGCTAAGTCTACAACCAAAAAGACTACAACAACTGCTAACAAGACAAAAACCAAGAGCAAATCAACTAAGAATAATGCTCAGGCTGCAAGAAAGAGCATAATGACCGAAATTCTTGCTAACATTGATAAAACAAATGCTTCTAGTGCAAAATTAGGTAAAGGCAATGAAGCAGAACAGCAGGAAAATGCTATTGAATATGAATTAGCAACTCAGCGTTTGATTTATGTAGAAAGATTGTTCCTAGCAATGGTTAAGAAGGAAATAGCAAATGATTCCAGCACTATTGCACGTGAATTTATAACTTTCTATGTAAATTCACCAAAAGAAAGAAAAATCTGCTTATGCGGAATTATGCGCAGTTTAAAAGAAGTTCTTCAGTTTGAAAAACTTCAGGGGAGTGCAACTGCTGCAGAATTGCTCGAAATGATAGAAGCTGATGAAGCTAGTGAAGATTAAGAGCATAAAGCAAATAGAATAGTTAAAAAAAGAACTGGGGTTTAAACCAGTTCTTTTTTTATAGTAAATGACTTCAGACTACTTCATATTTCTCTTTGAGAGAGTTAAAAAATTCTCTGGATTTCTTCGCAATTCTTTCATCGAAAAAGAGGAATTTTTCCACAAGGAATAAATATTCATAAAAAAATAATCTAATTAGCTTATATAGAAAAGAATAAAGCTAAAAAAAGAATCCCTCGACTAAGATAGCCGAGGGCAAAGTGAGAGGATCTTTTGAGAGGATACTTGAGTCATCGGGGTTGATGACAAAAAGAATATTAAAAAGTTTTCTAATATATAAAGCTATATAGAAAACTAATTTACAAATAATTCAAAGAACTTATTTATATTACAGCAAGAATTATGCCACAATATTTAGATAAAGTCAACCAAAAAAAATACTATGAAATACTTATGTATAAAGAATTTTAGAAATATTTTAAATTTATAATAATAAAAAGTAGTGTAAAAATAACAAATTTATAAAAAATGTGAAAAAATTACACGTTAAAAAATATCACCTGTGTGTACATAATACCAGAAATTTAAAATTAAGAAGGTTATCGATTATTCTATCAAAATCAGGCATTTCTTTCCCTTTATATAACTCAGACCAAAGATTACTTAAGGATTCTAAGGGGACTTTCTTTTGTACAGCTAGAAGAGTAAATGCTTCATCTAATTTCAAATCTAAGGTTTCTATAAGAGGACAACATCTATCGTCTTTTGTAAAAGAATAAACTATAGGATAATTTGAAATAGAATTACCAAAGTCAGAAATAGGATTGTATCTATACCAATAACCTCTAATATTTGGAGAAGGTTTGTAAATTGGTTTTGATTGTGACAGATTGGATAACAGATCTGGAACAAAAGTATCAACATTTGGTGATTTCAGTGTTAATCTTAATTCATGTTCTAATAGTGATTTTATATAACCTTTTTCCTTTTCAGTTTTTAAAATAGTTTCACTATATTCAGATAAATGTTTAACTGTATTTTCCGGGCTAAAGTTATAAAACAATAATTTATGGCTTCTCCAATAGAAAACCATGCTTTCAAAAAGCTTTGAATAAGATGAATTGAATTTGGTTTCAGCTAAGAATTCCAGCGATTTATTGAATCTCTCTGTGTTCTTTATTCCTTCAAAAAGCTTACTTATTTGAGAAATCATTACTGCTTCGTCAGGTTTAAGCCATTCTGTTTTTAAAACAGTATAGGGTGGCTTTGCCATATAAGCTATATTATATTTATTTGTAAAAAATTCAAAAGGAGTCCCATGTAAAACCTTAACCAGGCTTATTTGTATATCTTCTGGTTTTAAAGAAGAGACATCATCTAGGCTTTTGCAAAAGTCTTCATAGGTATCGTATGGAAGACCGCCTAAAACATCTAAATGAAGGTAACATTTCGTTCCCTTACGAAGTTTATTTATTTTTGATTTCATTTCTTCTAGGTCGAATGTTCGTCTAACAGCTGCTAAGGCTTTTGGATTAGTAGATTGTACACCGATTTCTAAATGAAACATTCCTCTTGGTGCATCAGAAAGTAGATTAATGATTTCATCAGAAAGAAAGTCAGCCTGGATTTCAAAATGAAAATTTTTACACTTTTTATTATTTATTTTAATGTAATTAATTATTTCTTTGGCTCTATTGATGTCAAAATTAAATGTTCTATCTGCAAATCTGATTTGATTAAAATCAGAATCAAAAAACCAATCTAAATCTTTTTTTATCAGTTCTAAAGAACGATTTCTTACACTGCCTTGAACCGAGCTAAGACAATAAGCACATTTTGAGGGACAACCGCGGGAAGCTTCATAATAGGTAAAGTTTGAAGAACCTTGGTAATTGCCTGTTAAAAAAGGGGATGGAAGAATATCTAAATCTTTAATTAATTGTCTTACTTTATTTTTTACAACTTTATCTTTTAATCTTAGTGTTATTCCTGGTAATGTTTCTGGGTATTGATTATTTAAAAGAGATTCTATTAATTCTTTAAAAGTAACTTCACCTTCACCATTAATTATAAAATCGATATTTTTTTCTTTTTCTAAGATATCTACTGAATTATAAGAAACTTCAGGGCCACCTAATATAATTATACAATTAGGAAAAGCAGCTTTTATCCCACTGCAGACAGTAATAATTCTTTCAATAGACCATATATAAGTAGAGAAGGCCAGTATATCTGGTTTCATTAAGAGCAAATCATTTATGATTGTTTCTGTTAAAATATTCAGATCAAATTCTTTAATGGTTAGAGGTATATCTTTATGAAATACATCCCAATAGCTTTTTAAACAGGCTAAGGAAAGTGCTTTGTGAGTAAATTTTGTATTAATTGCTGAAAGAATAATGTTCATATGAAAAGAGTATAACACTTTATTAAGCAAAAAAAAATCCCCACTTTACGGGGATTTGGAGTGAGAGGATTTTAAAAATATATAAAAGCTTTCCGAGTGATGCTGTGACTAGTGTTTTGAGATGTGTAAGAAAGAGAGAGAACTATTTTAAGTGCTGAGTTGTTGAGTGTGTTGAGAGAGGAGAAATGAACTACGTCGTTATTCTTATAATTGATAACAACGAGAGAGAGAAATGAATTATAGTATCAATCATGCTGTGACTATGAAGAAAAATCATTAACACTCGGAAAGAACTTTTCGATTTAAATTTCAATGAACTACATTAATAATTAAGCAATAACCATGCCAATTTTTAAAATATAATAATAAAATTAATGAATTCGCTTATAATGCTATTTTTCGGATGTTTATGGGAAAATTATATTGTACATAATTTCACCAATATATTGAAAGATGTGCATAGTATTTATACAAAAATGTGCATTTTTTACACTTATAAAAACTTGAATTAATCAAAAAAGCATTCTATGATAAACTTTGAAAGATTTTTCACAAGCTTCTGATTCTTGTGTAAAATTTCACAAAAATGTAAAGATGTGTGAAAAAAATACACATATTATAATTTTATATTTCTTAGTCTAGAAAAAAGAATCAGTTTTTTGTGAGAACTTCAGAAATTCTCATAATGAAAGTATCTTTATTGGTTCGTTTCAAATAAATAAAAATAATAGCTGTAGAAATTAAAAGACCAGAAAAAGAACCAATTATTCTTGCTAAGTCAGATGAAGGTATTTGAAGCAAAATACAAAAATAAGGGGCAGTAAGCATACCTATTAAGAAACAAATGATTGGTATTCCATAAAGAATAAAAGCTATTTTCGAACCTTGATATTCGGTTAGTTCAAGTTTAACTGTATCGCCTTCATGAACATCCAGGTCATTGGTAAGAGCATCTATTTCAGATTCTGTGTTTGCTGCTTTACTCATTTTTATTATTCCTGCACATGCTTGGCAGCCATGACAATCTGGAATTGGTTTTACCAAAACTTTTGCTCTTGTTCCGTCGTTATAGATAGATATAATTTTGCCTTGTAGACTCATTTTAGTTTCTGAATAAAATACAAAAAATTGTTGTTTGTGTCGAAAGAGATAAATAACATTACTTAGTTAAATGTTATTATAATGGTAATAGGCTATCAAATATAATGAACAATTTCAATAACAGACAAAATTATCTATTAATATTAATTATGATATTATCAGAACTTTTTATATCTGTAGATAATGTTCATGCTCAGTTTGCACCTCGAAACAGACAGCAGAGTTCTAGTAGCAGATCTCAGTCATCCAGTGGTAGTCAGAATTCAGGAGGAAATACCTCTCAAAGTAGTGGAAGTTCTCAAGGTTCCAGTAGCACTCCGGGTTCTAGCGGTTCTCAAGGTTCAAGTGGTGGACAAGGCTCTGGCAGTTCAAGTAGTGGAACTCAATCCACGGGCATAAAAACATTTGATCCTTTTTTGGATAATCATTTAAAAGCCCCGCCTGATGGGATAACTGTAGGAAAATTTGGTAGAACTATCAAACAGGTTGAAGATGAATTAAGGTTGATGGGTGCTAAGAATTATTCTTATGCATTTGGAAAATATAGCAAGATGATTCTTAGCTCATATTTAATAACCTTAAGTTTTGATGTAAACAAAAGACTAGGTATGGTTGAGGTTGTACCAAAACCACCATTAAAAACTATAGAAATTAAAGCCCAGGATTTTTTTATTAAGTTATTTACCGAGGGTGCAGATATGTCTCAGGTTGGGATATTATTAAGTTCAAATAAATTAGAGTTAAAATTTATCAGCCCGGATGATGATATTAAGTATAGGATTAAAGAAGAGAATTCGATTGAGAGTGATGAAGCTGAAGCTGAGAATTGAGACTTTAGAGCGGAGAGCGACAGAGCTGCAGAGCTATAGAGCCTTTGGCTCTTGTGGAAATAGTGGGACAGTTGCTTGCGCAACTTGTGGGACGGCAGCTGACGCTTCCCGTGGTTGTAGTTAGACAATTACCACAGTGAACGTCTCACAACGAAGTGTCCCACAGCGAAAATAGGTTACTCTCGGTCTTTTAGAGTAATTGCTTTTTTAGGACATTTATCAGCACACATACCGCAGCCAACGCATTTCTTTGTATCAATGGAATGCTTTTCTTTTACTTTTCCACCAATAATGGCTTCAAATTTACAAGTCTTAAAGCAAAGAGTGCATCCGACACAAGTGTCCTGATTAATTTCGGCTACTCTTCCCTTATAATCAGGGCGATTTTCTTTTATGATAGCGCCTGTTGGACATTTAGCAACACAAGCACCACATTCATGACATTTGTCATAATCAATTCTAGCCAAATTATTTTCAATAATGATTGCATCATAAGCACAGTTTTTGGCACATATACCGCAGCCTAAACAGCCTGTTTTACATATTTTACGAGTATCAGCGCCTTTATCTATAGAATTACATCTTACATGGACAGTTTTTACTGTATCTGCAAGATCAATAATATGTTTTGGACAAGCCATAATACATTGTCCACAACCGACACATTTATCTTCATCAACAATTGGAAGATGATGTGGGCCTATTTGTATTGCACCAAACTTGCAGGCTTTTACGCATGACCCCATTCCTATACATCTGTGTGGGCAAAGCCATGGACCATTTTGTATAAGAACAGCTGATTGACAGTCGGGTAATCCCATATATTCAAATTTTTTGTGTTCATCGTCATCTAAGCCTTGGCATTTAACTAAAGCGGCTTTAACAACAGCTCTGACATTTGAATCTCCGGGTTTACGTAAGCCTAGATATTCTTCTAGCTTAACTCTGTCAGGAACTAGCATTACTGGACATTTCGAAGGAGAAACACCTTTTGTAATAATTGCTTCAGCCATTGCTGAACAGCCAGCAAAACCGCAACTACCACAATTAGCACCAGGTAATCGTTTTAAAGTTTCTTCAATGCGTGGATCTGTTTCTACTTTAAATTTAATTGAAGCATAAGAAAGGATAATACCGAAAATAAAGCCCAGTATGCCCAATACTAATACTGCATATAATATTTGTGTAAGCATAATAATAATCCCTTATACTAATCCTGAGAAGCCCATAAAAGCTGTAGCCAGCAAACCTGCTGTTATTAATGCTATTGGAGCTCCTTTCATTGCTTCTGGCACTTCGGCCAATTCTAATCGTTCTCTGATGCTTGCCATTATGACTAATGCAAGGAAGAAGCCTAAGCCACCGCCTAATGAATTAAAAGTTGTTTCCAATAAACCGTAACCTTTTTTTATGTTAAGTAGAGAAACACCAAGAACTGCACAGTTTGTTGTAATTAATGGCAAGAAAACACCTAATGCCTGATATAAATTAGGAGCGGTCTTCTTGATTACCATTTCTATGAATTGAACTAATGAAGCAATAATCAAGATAAATGCGATTGTTTGAAGGTATTCTAATTGTAATGGAATTAGAAGATACTGATTAACACACCAGGTTGAAACACCTGCTAAAAGCATTACAAAAGTTACAGCTAGCCCCATTCCAATAGCTGAATCCATTTTGTTGGAAACACCAATAAAGGGGCAAATACCTAAGATCTGATTTAAAACAAAATTTTCAAGAAATATTGCAGTGATAAGAATTGCTAGAAGGTGCATCATTTGCTGGCCCTCCTTAATTCAAGATGTTTCTTTAAGGCTCTTAGTAAACCAAAAACAAAGAATCCGCCAGGAGCCATTATCATTATCAAAGCAGGGTCGTTGCTGAAAAATGGAATTGGGTATCCATAGAGTTTACCTTCACCTAAGAGTTCTCTGAAAAATGCTATGCATGAGAGACCGATTATAAAACCTATTCCCATACCTATTGCATCTAATACGGAGTCGATAGGTCCATTTTTACTTGCAAAAGCTTCAGCACGTCCAAGTATAATACAATTAACAACTATTAAAGGAATGAAAATACCTAAGCTTTGAGATAATGCTGGAGAATATGCTTGAATCAGTTTATCTATGATTGTAACGAAAGTCGCAATAACCATGATATATACTGGAATTCGTATATTGTCTGGAACGATTTTTCTTATTAATGAAATAAATAAATTACTGCATATCAGAACGCAGGTGGCTGCCAAACCCATACCTAAGGCATTGGTCATAGAAGTAGTAACAGCGAGGGTAGGGCATATTCCTAATGCAATGACAAAAGTTGGATTTTCTTTCCATATTCCTTTAAAAAGATTATCTATAGTCATTTATTATTGCCTCCTTGGTTTAGAGGTAATGATTTATCGGGAAGCTTTGAAGATAAGATTTGATCTTTGAGAGCATTATAGTTATCTAAAGCTTCATTTAAACCAGAGCAAAATGCTCTTGAACTTATAGTAGCTGCAGTAACTGCATCAACATCTCCGCCATCTTTTTTTACTTTAAAAATAGGAGAAGCGTTGTTTTCAATTAAATCTTTAAGTCCTTCGCTGAATTTTTCAGATTTAAGTTTACTACCTAGACCTGGAGTTTCACTTAAAGATAAGATTTTATAATGTATAATTCTGCCTTGGTTATTAACGCCAACCATAGTATTTATCAAACCTCCAAAACCTTTGGGAGAGACTTTAAATACTGCGCCAGTAACTTTTCCATTTCTATCGAATCCAACTTTATAACTAATTTTCTTACCATTAAGTTCAGAGGATTTTTCTAAGAATTCAAAGCTTGGAAGAACTTCGTTCTGGGCTTCAATTTCTGCTTTGATTTGATTTTGTTTAATAACAGGACCTGTTAAGCTTTCGGAAAAAGCTAATAAAGTTCCTGAAATAGCAGCAACAACAAACAAGAAGAGGCCTGTTTTCAACATATTATTAGTCATTTTCCAGCCTCCTGAGTTTTTGAAGGTTTGGGTTTGACTACTCCGAATCTTCTTGGTTTGCAGAATTTATCAATTAAAGGAACAAAAGCATTCATAATAAGAATTGAGTAACAGACACCTTCGGGGTAACCGCCTTTAAGTCTTATTAACAAAGCAATAATTCCGCAGCCAATTCCGAAAATTATTTTCCCTGAGGTATTAATTGGGCTTGTAACCATATCTGTAACCATAAAGAATGCGCCTAAGAAAAGACCACCTGTGAGAAGATGGAATAAGGCGTAATCAACGGAACTGCTATATGCATAGGCTCCTAGAAATACAGTTGCTATCATTGCTAGAGGTGCAGAAAGACTTATGTGTTTTCTGTAAAGGAGATAGATAGCACCTATTAAAATTGCCAATTTTGAAGTTTCCCCGATTGAACCAGAATAATTAATCCCGAAAAACAAATCAGAAAAAGTAATATGCAGCTGAGATAAAACGTAATCTATAATTCCGAACTGATTATCAGCCAGGTTTTGAACTAAATTAGCGTTTTTGGCAGTTTCTTTAAGAAGACCTAGAGGTGTTGCTGTAGTAACAGCATCAACAGTAGATATAGAAGTAGAAAAACCGGGTTTTAACCAGGTATTCATATATACTGGCCAGCTTGCTAGAAGTATTGCTCTAGCTACATGAGCGGGGTTAAAAATATTCTGGCCTAGTCCACCATAAACTTGTTTGCCTAACGCAATTCCGATGAATCCACCTACAAAGGCTATCCATAATGGAATAGCTGCCGGAAGACACATAGCAAGTAATACACCTGTTACTACGGCACTTCCGTCCATTACTGTTGTTGGGATATTTCTCAAATATTTTTGTATAAGATATTCAGCTGTTATTGCGCCTAAAGTTGATAATAAGATAATCAGCAAAGCTCTTAAACCAAAGTTATAGACAGCCATTATAATAATGGGAACCAGAGCCAGGTTTACTTCCCACATAATGGATTTTATTGTAACAGGAGACTGAATATGCGGTGAGTTATTCACCATCAGATTTTGAGCGGTGATAATTGGGTATGTATTATTATTTGTTTCGCTCATTTTTTATTTTCCTTTGCCAATGCAGCTTGTTTCTTTTTTTCTGCTAGAATATTATTCTTTGCAACAGAGAAATTCTGAACTAGTGGATTACCTCCTGGACAGGTGTAAGCGCAGCATCCGCAGTTTACGCAGTTTAACAATCCTTCTTTTTCTGCTTCTTCAAAACGGTGAGCATTTATTAATGCATCAAGAAGGAATGGTTCAAGTCCCATAGGACAAGCTTCAACACATTTACCGCAACGCAAACAGCCTGTTCGGGGTTTAAATTCTGCTTGTTCTTTACTCCAGCATAGAATTCCGCTTGTTCCCTTTACTATCGGAGTATAGAGATCATATAAAGCGAATCCCATCATAGGACCGCCAAG
>ONIU01000096.1 GCA_900317935.1 uncultured bacterium | reverse complement strand
CGCCCATAGGAGGTCTTCTACCCCTAGGTGGTCTTCTCATGTGCATTGTTCCAGAAGCGTTTTCATCAAATTCTGGTGGGAACATAGGCATGGTTCCAGAGCCAATTTCACCTCTTCTTCTAGGAGGCCTTCTCATTCTGAATGTTCCTGAAGCATCTCCTTCATAAGCAGGTGGCATCATTTCCAAAGTTCCAGAACCAAGAAAGGTTCTTCTCGGTGGTCTTCTCATTCTGAAGGATCCAGATGCGTTTTCATCAAATTCCGGTGGGAACATAGGCATGGTTCCAGAGCCAATTTCACCTCTTCTTCTAGGAGGCCTTCTCATTCTGAAGGATCCAGTCGCGTTTTCATCAAATTCCGGTGGGAACATAGGCATAGTTCCAGAGCCAATTTCACCTCTTCTTCTAGGAGGCCTTCTCATTCTGAATGTTCCTGAAGCATTTTCATCAAATTCTGGAGGGAACATTGGCATACTTCCTGAGCCTATATGACCTCTTCTTCTAGGCGGTCTTCTCTTTCTGTATGATTCTGAAGCATTTTCTTCAAACTCAGGAGGAGGTGTCATATCTTCAATATCCGCATCTTGCATAGTTTCCGGAGGAGGCAACATTTCCTGTCCGTTAAAATCTGACTGATCTTGAGCTACACTAAATCCTACAGATAAACCAAGTAAAACAAGCAAGAGAACATATCTCTTTATTTTGCTATTTATCATATATACTGATTGCTCCTTATATTTTTTATAATTATATTATTTAAATTTTAAAAGTGGCAATTAAAATAATACTAATTAATTTTAACCAAGTATTGATTAGTATTAAGTTATATTAAGGAACATTAATTTCCTTGTCCTTCAAGTAGCCATTTCTATATACTTAATACATTAAAAAGCAGCTTTAGTTTGATTTTTTCCTTGAAGTTCGAACAAATATGGGCTTAGTTTTTTATTGACTTAAATTAGTAAATATAATAGTATCTATTCCTACCAAACAAGTGGGTATTTAAGTTCTTTATACGAGGATTAAAACATGTCATACAATAAAATATTAACTATTCAAGATATTTCCTGCGTAGGTCAGTGTTCTCTTACTGTTGCACTTCCAATATTATCTGCTTGCGGGCAAGAAACCTGTATTCTACCTTCTGCAGTTCTATCCACTCATACTGGTGGATTTAAAGGTTTTACTTTTCGCGATTTAACTGATGATTTACCCTTGATTCAACAACATTGGCTGAAAGAAAATATTAAATTTGATGCTGTTTATACTGGGTATTTAGGAAGCACAAAGCAAATAGACATGGTTAAAGATATAATGAAGACTCTAGGGAAACCTTCATGTAAGAATATAGTTGATCCTGCAATGGCTGACAACGGAAAACTTTATGTAGGTTTTAATCAGGATTATGTAAAATCAATGAAATCTCTTTGTGGAATAGCAGATTATGTTCTTCCCAATATTACAGAAGCTTGCTTTTTAACTGATACAGAATATAAAGAAACATATGATGAAAAGTATGTTGATGAACTTTTAAAGAAAGTATCTGACTTAGGCGCTAAAAAGGTTATATTTACAGGAGTTAGCTATAAACCAGATAGAACAGGTGTTATTGTTTATGAAAATGGGAATAAACAATACTATGAACATCGCAAAATTTCTAAAGGATGTCATGGGACAGGAGATATCTACGCTTCAGCATTTGTAGGAGCTTTGCTAAATAATAAAAGAGATTTTGAGGCGGCAAAAATAGCAGCTGATTATACAGTAAAATGTATAGAAAATACTATTGATGACCCTAATCACTGGTATGGCGCAAAATTTGAAACAGCTATTCCTGAATTGATTAAAGCAATAAATAATCATTAACTGTTCTTTGGAATTTCACTTTATTCACAAATAAAAAAAATTTTATTAAAATAATTATAATTTATCGTAGATTTTATTAGCTATATTTTGTCTATAATAATGTAGTTAAAATATAAATCTTTAACGAAAGGTAAAAAAATGGAAAACGAAAAAGACTTAGAAGATGTTCCAATGAGCGATGAAGAACTCGATTTTGTTGCTGGTGGTAAAGGTTATGTTTATATGACTAAAACTTCTGGTGGTAAATTTGATGTAGTTGCTTTTGATAAGCCCTTAGACGATACACAATTAGCCAACGTATTAAAAACAGGCGCATTGCCCAAAGGAGCAAAAGGAAATCTAAGAGTTATGAAAGGTGTTAGAAGTAATTTCATAGAAAAATTGAAAGGCAAACTAAATAAACAATTTAAAGGTTGTGAATTCCATAACTTTTAATTTGCTTTAATAGTTAAATGCTTTTTACAAAACTCCTCTAGCTTTACTAGAGGAGTTTTATTTAAGAAATGTATTATAAATTAAAAGAAGAATATCAATTACGAGGTTGGGAGAAACTACCTACCGGTTTGGTAAAAAAACTAAACAGTGAGGTTATTTTTCTTAATCCGACAGTTTTTTATACATTACAAAAAGCCTGCTCTTTGTTGCCATCAAGTGCTTTGCTACTCGACGATGAGCAACAAGCAATAATTGAAGAACTCTTGAAAAATGAGATAATAGAGAAATGCTCTATTCCTGTTCCCCTAAAAGAAGAACAGAAGTACAAGGTATATCCAAATAGGTTTTTGTATTCAATCCATTGGGCTATTACTGGTAATTGCAACTGCCGTTGTCGTCACTGCTATATGTCTGCTCCTACTGCAAAAATTGGTGAGTTTTCTCATGAACAATGCATTGAACTAATTAAACAAATGAAAGATTGTGGAGTTCTTACAATTTCCTTAACTGGTGGTGAAGCTTTAGTTAGGCAAGATTTTTTAGAAATAATAGATGCTCTTACAGAAGCAGGAATTATGATTTCTACTATCATGTCAAATGGTTTGCTGGTTAATGAAAAATTACTTAAAGCACTTGCAGACAGAAATATTAAACCTGAATTTAATATGAGTTTTGATGGAATTGGCTGTCACGATTGGCTAAGAGGTATAAACGGGGCAGAAAAAGCAGTAATAAAAGCCTTTGAGTTATGCCAAAAATATGGTTTCCCAACTGGTGCAGAATATTGTTTGCATAAAGATAATACAAATGAACTGCGTGAAAGCGTTAAATTACTGGCATCATTAGGGTGTAAATCCTTAAAAGTCAATCGTTTATGCTTTGAGGGTGAAGGAGTTATAATTGCTGACAAAGTAATTTCAGTCGAAGAAGAATATAAAAAATATCTTGATTATATTCCTGAATTTTATGAGGATGGTGCTCCGTTAGAACTTATGCTTTCAGGTGTCTTTGCAAATAATGATGACAAGAGTTATTTTATTCCTTTTGTCAAAGAGATGGAAGATGAAGAGCCTGACTATTACTGTCTTTGTGGTCATGCAAGAAATTATATGCATATTACTGCTGACGGTTATATAGTTCCTTGTATTCCCTTGGGAAGTACTGAAAGCGGTAGAAAGCATTTTCCTAATATTGTAAATACTACTTTGTCTGAAGCTTTGAAGGATTCTTCCTATATGGCTTTTATCGATACCAAATTGAAGGAATATTTCGCACATAATCCTATTTGTGAAAAGTGTGAATTTAGAAATTCCTGTGCTGGTGGTTGTAGAGGTAAAGCAGTAGAAGGAAAGGAAAATGCTGATTTACTAGGTCGTGATATGGATGCTTGCAAATTCTTTAAACAAGGCTGGTATGAAAAAGTTACCAAGCTAATGAAAGAATTGCTTCCTTCGTAACTTATTGTTTAATTCTAGTTATATTTAAACTTTCATTTTATCGTCATATAAAGTATAATAGATTCATGATTTAAGAATTATATTTTTAAATTGGAGAAAGCTAATGTCATTAGAAAACATAAAAGTTTTCATGGAAAAACTATCACAGGACAAAGAATTAGCAAATAAATTAGCTGCTGCCGATAAAGATTATGCTGAAAAACATAGCGTTAATCTTGAAAATTTAACAGAAGCTCAAAAAGAAGAAGCTACTAAAGCTATTCTTTTGCCTATTGCCAAAGAAGCAGGCTTGGAATTTTCAATTGAAGAATTAAAAACTTTTGAAAATGAACAAATAAAAAACATGGATGAAGCACTATCTGAAGGTGAATTAGCTACTGTTGCTGGTGGTTATCGTAAAAATACTAGCCCTAAACGAAGCAAACTAAAGGTTAATATGAAAGATGGAATAGGTGCAACCGCTTGTTTTTATTTAGGTGTTGGTTTTGGTTCTGTTAAAGGGCCTAATAATAAAAGAATATCTTTCTGTATAGGGTTGGGTGGAAATAACCGTGGTGCCGCCAGAGCTTGTTTTATTAAAGGCGCAAAAGCAAATTAATGAAGTGTTAGTTTAAAGAAAGCGTTTTTTGTTTATGAAAACCACGCGACAATCGCGTGGTTCTTTATTAAATATAAAAGACTAAATGTGGAAGCTAGAAAATAAAGCTATAGAAAGAAGAGAAATAAAAATTGGTTCAATTATTATAGAACAACATTCTCCAATTCAAAAAGTTTTTAATAAATTAAATCAATGGCCAATAACTCGGTGAGCTCAAATGGGTTTATTAAAGAGAATTAAAAATAAGATTAACGAAAAAATAGGCTCACGAGTAAAAGTTCCTACTATCTTACAAATGGAAGCCACTGAATGTGGTGCAGCCTGTTTAGCAATGATACTTGCCCATTATGGGCTATGGGTTCCCTTAGAAAAGCTTAGACAGGAATGTGGGGTCAATAGAGACGGAAGTAAAGCAAGTTGTGTTATTCGTGCAGCTCGTAATAGACACTGCAAGGCTAATGGCTTCAGATGGAGCTGTGAATATTTATTAGAACATATATCGGAAAGGCCATTTCCTCTTATAATTCACTGGGAGTTTAACCATTTTGTGGTTCTAGAAGGGATAAAAGACGGCATAGTTTACTTAAACGACCCTGCTATAGGGCAAAGAACTGTGGAATGGGATGATTTTATCACTTCTTATACAGGTATATCTTTAAAAATAGTTCCAGACGTTAATTTCAACAAAGAAGGAAAAAGATACAATATTTTTAAAGAAGTAGCGAAGAAACTTTTTCTAGATAAATGGGCCGCTTTATTTATTATTTTAATAGAATTCTTTGCTATTATACCAGGCCTAGCTTCACCAGTATTTAACCAGATTTTTATGGATGATATAATCACCAAAAAGCATCCTGAATGGATGTTTAATTTCTGTCTTGCTATGACCATTTCGTTTATTATGACAGGGGTCATTTCTCTCTTACGCTCTATAATACTTACTAGTTGGCAAAGAAAACTTACTTTAGCCGATTCTTCTAGTTATTTCTGGCATCTCCTACGATTACCTATGCAGTTTTTCCAGCAAAGATATGCAGCAGAAGTTGCTGATCGTGTAGATTATAATGAATCAATAGCGGAAGTCTTGTCTGGGTCTGCAGCAACTGCTGTATTAGACTTAATCGTTGCTTTCTTTTATTTGTTACTGCTTTTGCAATATAATGTAACTCTTACTTTAATAGGTATAGCTTTCAGTTCAATAGGTTTTATAGTGTTTTTTGCTATGCGACGGCGATTGACTGACTTAAACATGAGAATACAGCAAGATGCAGGAAAAGCCTACGGCGTAAGTATGAATGGGCTTCGTATGATTGAAACAATAAAAGCAAATGGTGACGAATCTGATTTCTTTACAAAATGGGCTGGTTATCAAACAAAAGTTCTTTCAGCATCTCAGGAAACAACTCTTTGGTCAATGTCTATTACTTTACTTCCAACACTGTTAGGCGGAATAAATGGGGCTCTAATAATGACTTTTGGTGGTTTTTCAATTATGGATGGAGCTATGACTGCTGGTATGTTTATGGCTTTCCAAAATCTTATGGGAAGTTTTCAGGCTCCAGTTAACAATATAATGGGCTTAGCCTCAACTTTGCAGACAACAGAAATGCAAATGCAACGCCTTAATGATGTTAGAAATTATAAAGTAGATTCCCTGAATTATCCAGAAGATGAAAAAGAAAGATCTTTTGCTAACGATAGACTTTCTGGGGAATTAACTATAAAAGATTTAAAATTTGGATACAGCCCTCTAGAACCTCCTTTGTTAGAGAATTTTGATTTACATATAGACTCTGGAGAATGGGTTGCCGTAGTAGGCTCATCTGGCAGCGGTAAAAGCACTTTAGCAAAAATAGTTACAGGACTTTACGAAGAATGGTCTGGAACGATTACTTTTGATGGTGTTGAACGCAAAAAGCTTCCTAGAGCTGTAATTCTAAGCTCATTGTCTGCTGTAGATCAGGAAATTTTTCTTATTTCAGGAACCATAGCAGAAAACATAGCTCTTTTCGACAAGTCTCTCAGTAAAAACGATATTATTCAAGCCGCAAAAGACGCCTGTATTCATGAAGATATTCTGAAACTAGATGGTGGTTACGATGCTATGGTTTCTGAAGGTGGACTAAACTTCAGTGGTGGTCAAAGACAGAGGTTGGAAATAGCTAGAGCTCTTGCTATAAATCCTTCAATTATAGTTCTTGATGAAGCTACAAGCGCACTAGATCCAATCACAGAGAAAAAAGTTCTAGAAAATATAAGACATCGTGGCTGTTCATGTTTGATTATTGCCCATAGACTTTCTACTATTAGAGATTGCGATGAAATAATAGTTTTAAGTTATGGGAAAGTAGTAGAACGTGGCACTCATATTGAAATGGTTAAGCATGATGGACCATACCGTCAACTCATAGAAGAACGAGAACAGGAGGAATAATGATGAAACTTCTTGCTGGACAACGTTTTTCTATAGATGATAATTCTTCTTACATTCTAGTTGTTTCTGGAAAAGTAGAAGCCTACGCTGTCACTACCAATAAATCATCTTTTAGACAAACATTTCTCATAAATATTGAAGCGGGACAAGCGGCTTTTCCTGCATTAGACAAATTTAAGAAAATAAATATAATTCTTTATGCCGTAGAAGATTCAGAATTAGAAAAACAATATTTTGACAATTCGTCAATAGATAATCTAAAACCCTTGATGAGTTTGTGGTTAAAAAATTTGACCAATATTTCTTGGATTGCTAATTTGGCTAACCATGGTGATGATGTCATTTTAAGCTGGAGTAAATCTAATCTTTTTGAAAAATCTAATTCTATAAAAGATTTATTAAATATTTTTACTGATAATGAACAAATTTTTTCTATGCTGTTGGGAGTTCATTTTAAATCAGAAGATAAACGACTAAGTAGAAGGATTAAAGCAAAAGAATATAATAAAAAATTAATTATAGAAAACTCTATAAGTAATTTACTTGGTGAAGATTCTGTTATTATTGAAAAATCAGGTGAAAAGACAAATACTAAGGCCTATGAAAGTATTTTTATAGTAAGAACTGTAGCAAAAGCTTTTGAAATGCCTACAGAAAATATAACAATATCTAATGAAATAGCATCTAAAATTGATGGAGTTAGTCTTTTAAATAGACTCATGCAAAAAGGAAATATGCAAATTCGATTTGTTAGTCTTCCTTCAGAATGGTATAAAAAAGACATAGGCGTATTAATTGGTTATTATGGGGAAGAAAAAAGTCTTGCGGCTTTTATTCCTGAATCACCTAACTCATATAAAATGATTTGTGTTCAAAACCCAAATGGAATAACAATAACAAAACAAGTCGCAGAAAATATTGGTTCTGATGCATTCGCTTGTTATGCAGGATTCCCTCCTAAAGAACTGAATATTTTTGATTTGTTGAAGTTTATGTTTTTACAGTGTTGGAAAGCTGACTACTATACAGTTTTACTTGTTAGTATCTTTGCAGGTTTGATTCCTCTAGTTACACCAATAGTTACAGAAACTATTTTTCAAGATATTATTCCTATATTTGATAGGCAAAGCTTAGCTACTGTAACACAGGTTATGATGATAACTGCTTTTACTGTGAGTGCTCTTTCTATTGTGCGTTCTATTGCTATCATGCGTATTTCAACTAAAATTGAAATTACTTCTGAAGCTGCCCTTTGGGGAAGACTGCTGTCTTTGCCTACCAAATTTTTCAGACGTTATACTGTTGGCGAACTTGCAAGTCGTATGGGGGGCTTAAGTGAAATAAAAGAATTGGTTTCTGGTGATTTTGTTGGAACATTATTCAGCTTTGTTTTTTCTTTTTGGAGCATATTTTTAATGTGCTATTACAGCTTTAAATTAACTTTAGCAGCACTTGGTGTATGGATTATTTATTTTATTTTTGTATTTTTTGTCTATTTTCAAACTTTAAATATTCAAAGAAAACTAGTTGAAGCAAGTAATAAAACAGCTGGAACTGTTCAACAAATTTTCGCTGGACTAGCAAAATTCAGAGTTCAAGGAGCAGAAGAACAAGCTTATCAACTTTGGAGTAAAGATTTTGCTGAGCAATGGAATTGGAATTTGAAACTTAGATGGTTAAATAATTACGCTGCTATTATAGGAAGTGTTCAGCCTTTTATTCTTACTATGCTTCTTTATTATATTGCTATTAATGGAATGAATGAAACAGGAGTTGATGGGAAAACAGTTTCAAGTATTAGTTATCCTCAATTTTTAGCATTTAGTGCAGCATTTACTTCATTCAACGAAACATTAGGAACAGCCCTTGGGTTTATTGGTCACTTTTTCGGCATACAGCCACAATTAGAAAATCTCAGGCCTATTTTAAAAGAAATACCCGAAACTACTTCAGACAAAGTTGATGCAAGTGTTCTTTCAGGTAATATAGAAGTTAGTCACTTATCTTTTGCTTACGAAGATGGAGAAGAAGTATTACATGATGTCAGTTTCACTGTATCGCCTGGGGAAAATGTGGCTATAGTAGGTAAATCTGGTTGTGGTAAAAGTACTTTAGTTAGACTTTTACTTGGATTTGAAGTGCCAAAACAAGGTGCAATTTTTTATGACGGCCAAAATTTGTCAGACGTATCTCTCCAATCTGTTCGCTCTCAAATGGGAGTTGTACTGCAAAACGGCCAGCTTATGACTGGAGATATATTTACTAATATTGTCGGCACTAGACTTTTATCACAAGATGAAGCCTGGGAAGCTGCTGAAGCTGCTGGTATCGCAGACGATATCGCAGAAATGCCAATGGGTATGCAAACAATCATAAGTGAAGGAAGTTCTAATATTTCTGGCGGCCAAAGACAAAGAATTTTAATTGCTAGAGCCTTAGTAAATAATCCTTCTATTTTAATCTTCGATGAAGCTACTAGTGCTTTAGACAATCGTTCTCAAAATATTGTAACCCAAAGCATTGATAAACTTAAAGTTACTAGAATAATCGTTGCTCATAGACTATCAACAATCCGTAACTGCGACAAAATTATTGTCATGGACTCTGGTCGTATAGCTGAAACAGGGAATTTTGAAGAATTGGTAGCCAAAGGTGGAATTTTTGCTGAACTTGTTGAACGCCAAATAGTGTAAGTTGAAAACTAAAACTTAGAAAAAAAACAATTATACCTGTTTAATAAATATTAGCAAATTTCTGATTCTCAGACAAATGAGAGCTTAATAATTACTAGAGCAAACGCAAATATATAAAAAACTATATAACAAAACTCTTTAAGGTTTTGTAATTCGTTCAATCTTACAATAATGCTTCTTGTCATCGTCGTAAGTAATACCAACTAACAGTATGTCACCTGAATATTTTTGAAGAGATTCAGAATATTTCTTTTCTTTAATTTGAGCTATTGCTGATTCTGGTGATTTATTCTGTTTTAATTCTATAACTATCAAAGGTTTATTTACATGCTTGTAAGGCAAAAAGACCATATCGGCAAAGCCTTTTCCAGATGGGAACTCTTTTATAAACTGATAAAAACGTATTGCTGTATAATATGCTATAGAAACCACACTTCGCAAGGTTTCTTCATTGTTGAAACCAAGAATAGAAGCAATCTTTAAGTGAGCTTTTTCTAAATATTCTGCAACTGCTTTTTCATCGCTATTCAAGGTTGCTTTAAGCAAATCTTCTGAATTTTGTAGAGCATCTTCAACTTCAGACCATCCACTTGCTTCTATGGCATTGTCGAATTCACCTCTAATTTCACGGTTAGGGATAAACACTTCTCCATTTTCCTCATCATATCCTAGGTAACCTAGATGAACCAGTAAAGTTAGTGCTTCATCTTTACGTTTTATTGAATTCGTATCATTTTCAAACCTTGAAACATTGGCATTAACTCTAGCTCCACCTATCAATTCTATAACAGTTTTTCTTAGACCGTTAATATTAAGATTTATAGGAATTCTTAAAGCTTCGAAAGAAGAAGTTGCAACCCAGTAACCTTGTAATTTTCCTCCATCCATAGCTTTTACTACAGAACGAGGATTATATAAATGTACATTGCCAGGCATCAAATAACCGTCATACCATGCTTTTATTTCGTCAAAATCTCTATTAAATCTTTTACACAAAGATTTTACTTCATCTTCGGTGAATCCGAAGTATTCGGCTAGTTTATCTGGTATTACCATTGAATATTCATCAAAATTATTTAGAGCAGATTGGGTATTATATTTTTTTACTGGAAGTATTCCTGTGATATAGGCAAGTTTTATAAATGGACTATCTTTAAATAAAGCTCTCAGAAAATCTACATATTCTTCCTGCAATTTTGTGTTGGTAGATTCTCTGAA
>ONIU01000349.1 GCA_900317935.1 uncultured bacterium | reverse complement strand
GCTGTTCCTGCTTTGTCTGCCCCGCAGGCGCGGCGCGCTCCCGGGCATGACCGCACAAAAAAACCCTGGCTCGGTCTCAGTCAAGCCAGGGGCGAAAAACAATTCCGCTGTACCACCCTAATTCTCTGTATTCATATACAGACTCATTTTCTGTAGCATCTCCAATTTTAATCCAAGGGACAGTTCCACCTAAAAACTTTTCAATTGGTCTAGGAGAAGCTCCTCGAACAATATTGCACAACTCTCCCAATGGTTTAATAGGCCATTTTCTATCATTAGCATTAACATCCCCAAACATCTCGACAAATCGGGCTTTAATTAAATTATCAAGATAGGATAGTTCTTTAGTTCTATTGCTAATAATCTTGGTAAGCAAGTTTAACTTTTTAACAATTATTTTTTGTTCTTCCTTTGATGGAACATATATTTCAACATTACCAAGATTCTTCCTACTAATTCTTTTACGAGTTGTGCCAGTTACGTTATTAAACAATCTTTCATAGTAAGTCTTAGATTGCATAAAATAGCACAAATATTCCCTGTCTATAATATCAGCTTTAGGCCTACAAATTGTGCAATCAACAGCTGTTATCATTCTTTCGGTTTTGTTTGGCACAATGCAAGCTCTACCTATTGGATCAGGCAGTCTTGAAACAAGGATATCGCCTTCAAAAACTTCAGTGCACTTCAATCTTTCAAAAGTTTCTATTGATATATATTTGGCTTTATCGTCTTTTTCTATAAATTGTCCAATACCAATGTTTCCTGTTTGAATTAATCTAATTCCATCTTTTGATTGATCTTTACTTTCTATCCAATCCCCATCAGTAAAGACTTCACACAAATCTGTTAAGTTCATTAACATCCCTACAAATCTTAATTTATCGACCAACAACCTCCTCTTAACGCTAAAATTCGATTAAAAATTAAACAATATACAATCACCTGGCTTTCATACAACCTAACATTCTGAAAATCACCATCAGAATAAACATCGGGGGAGCAAAAAAGAAAGCCAACACAAATAGAGCAATGATAATTCTGTTATTTGCTTTTCTTTCTTCTTTAAGGAGTTCCGGAATCCTATTGGTAACTACTTTATTGGGTTGGTTGTTATAACCGCGATCTTCATAAATAAGTTGATCATCCATAAACACACTGTTGGTTGATGTGGAAGTAAAAGAATTATTGAAAAAATTACTTTCCGGAGCAGAATTATTACTTCTGTTCTCTGTTCTTGTATTCACAGAGTTATCACTAAATATGACATTATCTCCGTTCTTTTTCTTAATATTCCAATTTGCCATAAGTTACCCCTCTATTAATGATTATAGGTATACTTTTTACAAATCCAAGGGTAATTTTATATTTTTTCGACAAATATATGAGATCAATTAAGAAATGTACTTCTGATGAGAAATTTTAACGTTTCCCTGGTTAACAATGGCATACTGCATAGTAGTGTCAATCTGCGCATGTCCAAGTATTTTCTGAACTTGTTCAATTGGCATTCCTTTATCGATTGCCCTGGTTGCCATAGTTCTACGAAATTTATGAGGATGAATTTTTTTAAGATCAACTTTCCTGCCAAGGTTTCTGATCCGGATTTCGACACCACTGATCTTCAATCTGTCATAGGGAGCATCCATGGTAACAAAAAGAGCTGGATTGTCGTCTGTTCTACTTCTTAGATAATCTTGCAGATGTAATTTTGCCTTTGCGTCAAAGTAGACTCTGCGCTCCTTTCCCCCTTTACCCAAAACGACGCACTCACGAGCCGAAAAATTAACATCACAGATATTCAGATTCACAAGTTCTCCCACACGTATTCCGGTGGAATACAGAAGATCAACCATAGCAAGATCTCTGGCACAATCACAGTTATCCCTAAGTTTTTCTATATCCTCATCAGATATGGTTTCTTTAACCTGTTTGTTTGTCTTGATCTTGTGGATCCGTCTCATTGGACTCTTGAGAATATAGTTTTCTTCTTCAAGCCAGAAAAAGAAACTGGAAATA
>ONIU01000038.1 GCA_900317935.1 uncultured bacterium | reverse complement strand
AGTGACAGCAGTATTATAGATATCTTCGAATAAAATTTATGTCTCATTTTATTTGGCTTTCAATCTCCATTGGTTTGTTCATTTGGCTGATTTATATTAATTTGTTTCCTTAGATTTTTTTGATTTAGAAAACACTTTAACTAATAAGCTTATGAGCCAAATCCAGGCTGCTAGAAGAATAATAATTTGGGAAGCATACTCATACATTTTGTTTTTTCTATATTGCAAAATATCTTTTAAGGTTTCTGCAAATTCAGGTGAGGGTTTTAATTTCTCAGGGTCCATTCCACCATGATATTCGCAATAAACATCATGCCCATTCATTTTATATTCGCATTTTTGTTCTGGCTTTTGTGTTTTTGCTTTTAAATAATTTTCTCTTATTAAAAGATTTTCTGTATCTTCATCATATTTATCTATCGCGGTTTTATGATCCATGTTATACATTTCTATGGCATTCACAATAACACGTTGATTAGATAAACAAGCTTTATATCTAGCTTCAGTTCGTGATTTTGTAAGGGCTGAAGCCGTATCGCAAATACAGAATAATAATATAAATAAAATGATAACTGGTTTTAATAGTATATTCTTCATGCTAAGTATTCTGCCTCTTGATTTGTTAGTTTCCTTTGAATTAACGTAATAACCATTATTGCTATAAAAAGAATCAGTGCCATTGCAGAGGATAACCCAAAGTCAAAATCTCTGAAGGCAGATGTATAAACTCTGTATACAACTACCTGAGTTGAAATGCCGGGGCCCCCGTCTGTAAGCATCATGACTTGAGCAAAAACTTGAAGAGCTGAAATTGTACCGGTAATCAGTAGAAAAGTTGTGGTGCTTTTAAGAAGCGGAACAGTAATATACCACCACTTCTTTATGGGGCCAGCTCCTTCTATGTCTGCTGATTCATAGAGTGATGCAGGAATATTGCCCATAGCAGCTAAGTAGATTAGCATTGCTCCGCCTGGCGATTTTATTATTCCAGAAATCATTACAGACCAGAAGGCTATAGATGGATTTGTCAGCCAGCCTACTGGTTCGAATCCAAGAGTGGTTAATATAGTGTTGAATAATCCAAGTTCTGTATTGAACATATAGCGCCAAACCATTGTTAGAACAACAACAGAAGCAACACCTGGCAAATAGTAGGCAGCTCTGAAGAATGATTTTATTCTGCCTCTCATTCCATATATCATGCTGGCTATGATTAAGGCTGTTAAAGTGTTTGCAGGAACTACTATCAGAGTGTAAATGAAAGTGTTCCAGCAGGCTTTAGCAAACTTTGGGTCTTGGAAGGCTCTGGCAAAGTTTTCTAACGTGGCGCCGCCTACTTCCCCGATTTTATAGTTTCTGAAAGCTAATAATAGAGCATCTGAAAGAGGGTAAAAAAGGAAAAGACCTATGATGGTTACCGCCGGAATCACCATTATCAGATGAGTCTGCCTTGATGCTAAAGCGAATATAAATGCAAGGATAGAAATTATAGCAATACATTTAGCAAATAGACTGCTTTTTCTTATGTCATTACAGATAGAGCCGTTTTCAACAGATAAAATTCTGTTTATATTTTCACCTGTTTTTTCCATTCCTTCTTTTGCAGGTAGTTCTCCCAGAAGAATTCTTTGAATGTTTGCTTCAAACTCTTCGTCTATCTGCGGCCAACGACTGTCAGGAAATACGGAGCAGCCTTCTTGTAAGATGCTCCAGGCGGCTGACATGTGAGGATTTGAAGCATAAATATTTCCAGTCGCAGCTCTTGTTGGAAACTGAGTATATTTAACCAAATCTTTCTGATTCTCTGCGTTAGTCAGGTATTTAGCCAGTTCCATAGCAAATTTAACACGCTTCTTGTCTTTGTTCTTAAATACATATAATCCAGAAGTCCCTATGTATGAATGGCTTGTTTTGCTTGGATCTTCTGTAGGAAAATGAACTACCTGAAAATCCATCTTAAACTTTGATTCAAGGGCTTTAATTCCCCAAAGACCAATGGCGGCGACTCCTAGACGATGGTTTACGCCGAAAGCTGTCCATATGTCGTTTGCTGTTTTCCCGCCACTGTCTGAAGGAATGAGTTTTTCGTCTATCAGGTGTTTTATCCAGTCTATACCCTTTATGAATTCTGGATTTGCACCAGCAAATTTACCTTCTTCGGTTATGATTTCGCCGCCAAAAGCTTGTAAAAAGGGAAGGTTTGCTGTTTCATCCTTTTGAAAGTAGATTCCTAATGGAAAATTAGCGGGTTTATCAGCCATATATTTCTTTAATTGCTGAAGCTTGTCTTCGAATTCTTTGATGGTCCAACGTCCATCATGTGGCAGTTCAACGCCGGCAGATGCAAAGATTTCTTTGTTGATATACAGAAGTTGACCGCCCATATACCAAGGCCAGCCGTAGATTTTCCCTTTAACTTTAAAAGCGTTTAAGGCTCCTTGGAAATAGTCTTTTCGGTCTTCTTCCGTAAGATATTCGTCTATAGGTTCGATTAAGTCTTCTTTTATAAAAAGTAGAGGGACAGTGCCAGGTGCTATATCAGGGTAGTTGCCGCTTATTGCTGCAATTTTCAGCTTTTCGAGTCCTCGCTGCCAGGTTAGACGGGTTAATTCAACTTTTACTTCAGGGTGAAGAGTCTCAAATTCTTTTATTTTGCGAGTTACCCATGAAAAACGGTCTAATGATTTTTCGTCTTCGAGCCATCTGGGAAAATCCCAAATTTTAATAATGGTTTTTCCCGCATTGCCTGGCTCTTCTGTATGAGCATGTGCAATCCCATTTTTTAGTAGTATTATTCCTAAAACAAATAATACCAAGCAGAATATTTTTCTCTTCATCGTTTATTTCTTACTATTATATTTTGCTTAGTATTATATAGGTTTAATTGAAAAGGTACAACTCTTTTTGCAGATTTATTTTTTTATTCCATATTATTTCGTAAAATTGATTAATCATATCTATGAGTTCTCTATTTGAGAGACCCAGTTTATCAGATACTTTTTTGAGAATATCATATTCTGAGTCTTTAATTTCTCCATCTGAAGCTGCAATCAAAATCAAAACCTTAAGCAAGTCTTTATCTAATTTCATATCTGAAATAGCTAAAGCATATTCTATCGGTTTTTCGTGTTTTTCTAATTCATTTATACAATTTTGAATATGTCGCTCAGAAAAACGATTTAGGCTTCTTATAATTTCCATTTCTCTATAATCTAATATACCATCAGCCAGCATTATTGAAATAGTAAACCTTAGCAAATCATTTTCTGAGTATCTACTGATGCGATCCCAATCTATATTTAAAGCGCTATAGGTATTTTTCAAATAATTTATTTTTGTTGAATTTATAGTTTTTACTTCAGAAGATACTTTTTTACTATAGTCAACTTTTCTGTCTTCAAGAAACTTTGCTTCATCTAAGTATACTGCTGCAGCACTGTCTTCATAATCTAGAACATCAAACAAAACCCAGTCCTTTGTATTGTCATTTATAGGTAAACTACAGTATTCGCAAATATTACTGTTATTATAACTGTCTAATTTCCCACAATTAGGGCAATGACTCCCTTTAAAACAATTGTTTAAATTAGTTACACTGTCTTTCTGCCTTTTTAACACAAATAATGATTTCTGGGTCTCTCGTGAAGAAAAGAAATTTTTTGATTTCCCTAACCATATTATTTTTGACAAAAGGCAATACTCATTCTTCTTCAGGCACACCCCAACTATTTCTATAGAACATATTCCTGCTCGCTCATTATATTTAAAAATAGAATCAATTATTTTTGACTCATATTTTTTTACAAATGATTCTGAACAAAATTTAAGTATAGGATTTATATTATTTGTGCTTGCTGCTTCAATTAATCTCCAAAAGATTAGGGAAAGCTTATCTTCAATATTTTGTATATTAAAGTAAGGGTCTGAATTTAATAAATGTTTTATACCAGGTATATACGTATTATGTGTTTCTTTCCAATCATATTCCTGATATATACCAGTTAGCATCCATTCTGACGGCCCTTTTTTCAATAAAGCTCCACAACTACGACATTTATCTAAGTTAAAATCATCAATTTTTGTAGCACAATTAGGACAATAGCCATCTATTATTCCATTTTTAACTGATTCATTAGAGTCTGATGTTTTTGAAAAACACCAAATTTCAGTAAACTTATCAGGAAAACTTTGATTTCCTTCCACTATGTAATCTGTAATAGTATTCTTTCTATAGTTTATTGCACTTGCTTTAATGGCGACATATACAGAATTATAGTTTCCATCGTATTCATACTTTTCATAATCAACACTAATAACATTAATATCTTTCATAATGTCTACGATATTTTTCGACTTCATTTCTTTAATCTGAATTAGGAATTGCTCATAAGTTCCATCAGCCAATATATTTCTTACTTCTGCCAAATCTTGTTTAGACCAGGAAAGCTGAATTTTACAAAAAGCTTTTGTTATTTTATTTCTAAAAGATTTATCATCAAAATTCGGAATATTCTGTTGTATATTAGTTATGATATTTTGATTTTTTAAATTTCTGTTATATTTTTCTTCATAGCCAATTGGAACAAGTTTTTTAAATTTTATTAGAGCTCTAATTGCATAACCAATGATAGCAGTATCAATAATCAAAAAAATAGGATAAAACAGAGTAAAAAATAAAAAAGTAATAAAAAAGAATATGTAGACAATCAATGGCTCGTCCATATTTATGCTATTATCTAAAACCTTTTGTTCCGATTCTTTTGAAGGTTTTGATCTGCAATTTAAAATATAAAAACAGAATAAATGTAATGGAATCAATGCCAAACCTGTTTTAATATGTCTCCAATTGTTTTCGGCTTGAGCTGCTCTCTCTGCTGGAGTTAAAGGTCTTGACCGTCTGCTTGAACTTCTAGAACTCCTAAAGCTTCCTCCCCCTCTGCTTCCCCCTCCGCCTCCGCCGGCACGAGCTTCTGCACTTCCAATAAATATTAAAGTAAAAGAAAAAATTAAAAATATAAATAAAATCAGTATAGATAAACGTTTTGAGGCTAACTTCATATAGCTTTCCTTAAAAAAATATTTTTAATTATAGCATTAATAATTCTTAGAGGTATTAACTATTTTTGTAGTATCTTGGGAGATTTAGAAAAAGTGTAAACTATTTAATTCTAAATTAGGTATTGAATTGATAAGCCAAATAGTGTTTAATAATAGAAGTAGAATATTATTTTATGGCATGGCAGGAGGATTGATAATAATGATTAATTCTTTAGAAGAATTGGCAGCTCGTGTTAAAGCCGAACCTAATAACCCTGAGATTCTAAAGGAATTAGGAAACCTTTATTTCCGTGAGGGTGATTATGATCAAGCTATTGAACAATATCAAGCCTCTTTGCGAATAGATCCGGTTTTTTATAAATCTTTATATAATCTTGGAAATACCTATTATAAAATTGGTGATTATGATAAGGCTGTTGCCAAATGGCAGGAAGCCATAAAAGCAAGACCAGATTTTGATCATGCTTACTTTAATCTAGGTTACTATTATTTTCAGCGTGGCTATATGCGTGAAGCTATAAAGGCTTTAAAAGAAGCATCAAGAATCAGTCCCAATTCACCAGACACTCATCATTATCTTGGTTTGGCTTATCATCAGACTGGGCAATTAAATGAAGCTATTGACGAATTCAAAAGAGCTATTGAATTAGATGAAACAGATCCTGATTATCACTATAATTTAGCCAACACCTATTACGATACTGCAAACTATGAAGGCGCTGCCGATGAATGGGCAAAAACATTGAAGTATCGCGAAGATGATTCCAAAGCAAGAAACAACTATTGTGATGCTTTGCTCCAGCTTGGCAGATTTGACGAAGGTCTGAAAGAAATTGATGAAGTTCTGAAAAAGACTCCTAATTATCCGCCGGCTCTATGCACCAAAGGTGAACTTTTGGAAAGTGTAGGAAGAATGGATGACGCTAAAGTCATTTTCTCCAGACTTAAGGATATTATAAAAGACAATGCTGATTGGGAACTTCTTGATAAATATGTAAGAACGAAACTATAAGCAATATTTCGTTTTTGCTTTCCCTAAAAACAAAAAGAGAACTAACCGAATAGTTCTCTTTTTTATTACAAATTAATATTAAATCTTTTTCTTACTTTTCTTTTTTGAAACAAGAAAACCTGCAGGATTCGTTAAGTAGTCATACAAAGCATCTTCTGCTTTATAGTTTTTTCCTGCGTCTAAACCATCAATAATTACTTTACCATTAGTGAAAACTTCAATTAACATGCTGTCTCCTTAGAAATTGGAATTGGGATATATTTTGTTTTTTTTTACAACATAAAATTTATAATGAAGATTGAGATTTTAATCGTCTAGCGGTTCAAATTCCTCCTCTTCGCTTGGGGGAGTATAGGAATTAATATCTGAACCAGCAATGGTATCCAATAATTCGTCTCCCGGAATATCGTCATCTTTGTTGTTGTCTGCTTTAGGATCGTCACCGTAGCTTTGGCCTTCTTTACGCTTTTCTGTTCCTTGATAAGGAGTATCAGAATTGCCTTGAATGCGTAATTGCTCAAGTTTGATATTCAGTTGTCTTTTAACGGTATCGTTTAAGTTTTCATCAGAAAGTCTTTTTACAAGTTCTGAAACAGCTTCTCCGCCTCTTTTGGCCAGATTCATAGCATCACACCACATAGTAAAGGCTCTTATAAGATTTGGATGCTGTTCCATAACTTCTTCACAGATTCTGATAGAAGCTTCAGGATTCTTTTCCATATAGGCCTGTGCCAGTTTCAAAGCTATATTATAGCTATCTGGAAGCTGGTTAACGGCACTTTCTAGAATGTTTATAGCGATTCTTTCTCTTTCGAAGCTCATTAACTCATCAGCAGTCTTTAGCAATATTTTTTCGTGGTCTTCAGAAAAAGCTATTTTAGCAACTTCTGCCTGTAGTTTTTGAACTTCTATGTCGTTACCCGTAAATGAGGCTAATCTTAGCATATCTATCAATAGTTCTGGGTCCTGTGTCACCAGTTTATCAGGTCTTAACAATTGGAAGAGCTTATCGATTGTTTTCTGATAGCTTTCACCGCTACTGTCTCTTCCTTCCGGAGTATTTTTGTTCTTGGTTGTATAGCTAAGCCATGATTCAACCCAGGCTTTATAAACGCGCAAATCGCGAGGTGCAACAATCATAAGGCTTTTGGCTGTGTTTAAGGCTTTTATTTCCTGATCTGTTTCACAAAGAGCCCAAATGTATAGCAGATTATCTTCTAGAGAGTCTATTGGACGCTGATTTATCAGCTCTAATGCTTTTTTATACTGATTCTGCTGAAGGTAGAAAGTAATTAACTCTCGTTCTAGTGCATCTTTATCGGCACCGGGCTGAGTTGATTCCTTTCTGATGAATTCTTCATATCTATCTGTAGATTTACTTTCTATAAGCAAATTCTTAATTCTGCGTTTAACTGGCGGAGTTAAGAGATTTTTACTCTTAAGCGACAAGAACTTTTCTATAGCTACTTCATTATCAAAGCTGTCTGTAAACCAAGCATCAACTAGAGTTTTTAATTCGGCTGAGATAGGAGAATTATTGTCTTGAACAGCGTATAATTCAGCATAGGTCAAAGCTTTATCTTTTTTATTGAGCATACATGCTGCATATGCCGCTGAAAATAGCAGTTCTTTGTTGTCCGGCATATCAGAAAGAGCTTCTTCGCATAGTTTCAGAGCCTGATCAAATGATTCACCGCTTAAATGAACTTTTAAAGTGCTCATAAATCTGCTGTTATAATTCTTTAATCTGATCTGTGCCAAAATCTGGTTGGCTTTAGAACCGTAGACAGGGTCGTATATGATTCTCTTTAAGAACTTTTCAGCATTTTCAAAGTTGCCTTGCTGAAAACTGTATTTTCCAGCATAAAATATAGCGCCGCTGTGTTTTGGATTAAGCTTTAAAACACGCTTAATATCTTCTTTAACTTTATCTAAGTTATTAACACCAGCTTCAGCTTCAATCCTCTTAAACAGCCTGTCTTCAAGGTTTTCGCTCTGAGCTTTAACGCTGTTGTTTAAAGATACTAAGGCTACAGCTGAAATGATGCTTACTATAAATAAAGATTTTATGTAATTGGAATATTTATTGTCTTTCATAACTACTCCAATCTTTGATTTCGTTAGAAATACCTTTTGGTCTTACGTCCTGGTGAAAAAGAGCTTGAAGTTCAGCAGATGCCTTTTTCTTCATTGTTTTGGAATTGGTGACCAAAAGAATATGTTCAAGATTGCGTCTTGCTTCGTCGTATCTTTCAAGACGTCTTTGCAAAATAGCTAAATTAAATCTGGAAGGAAGATGGTCAGCGACCTCTATTGCTATAAGATATTCATCTTCAGCTAGTTTGTCCCAATTGGTAAAATCACCGGGTAGTCCTTCCAGACCACGGGTTTCATAAGTCCAGCCAAGTAAGAATCTTGCTTCTTCTGCAGCGGGGCGAAGTTTAACGGCTTTTCTGAATGCCCAGATGGCTTGTTCAAATTCTTTCCTTTTTAAGTATTTTTTGCCATCTTTTATCCAGGATTCATATTCTCGACCGGAATTATTGAGCAGGGAATAGAAATTGACTTCGGAATTCCTTCCATAGATAGGGGCTATAGAGCCTTCCATGTAAGGCTTTTTCATGCTGTTAGCAAGATAAGCTCTGCTTGTGGGCAGAAAAATTGCTAATATTAATATAAATAGTATTATGTTTTGTCTTTTCATGTTTGCCTACTCTTATTTATGAGTCGGCATTTTTCTAAACATACATGAAAGATTTTTTATTTTTTTATGGAACTATAAATTATAAAAATTAGAAAAATTAGAAAATCATATCTTCCATAGCTTCATCAAGCATTTTTGAAGCTAATTCATCACTAATGTTTTTGGAGAAGACTATCTCAGAGGTTAATAACTGTCTAGCTGTTTCATAGAGAGATTTATCTTTTGTGCCTAAAGGTTTTAACATGCTTCTTCTGCAAAGAAGTCTATATACTTTGGCTACCTGAATTAAATCACCGCTTTGGATTTTGTCCAAATAATCGCGATATCTCTGGTGAAAACTTTTGCTTTCTTCTTCTTCAGCTTCGGTAAAAGCTTCGCTTAAAAAACTGAATAATTCGTCAATATTGTTTTTTGTGTTTACTGAGCGTAAACCTACTTTTTCAGCCATATCTACAGGAACCATTACTTGCCCTAAATCGCTGTAAGGGAAATCTATAACATAGTAGCTCATCAGTTTACCTCGGATCGTCTTTTTGGCAACTTCCTTTAAAATGCCTGCCCCGTGTATAGGGTGGACGATTGGAGAACCGATTTCAAATGTACTACTATTCATCAAATGACTCCTGTTCTGGTATTCTTTTTAAAATTAGAAATAATATTAAAAGATAAAAATATGGTCAAAATAATCTGTTTCCAGATTATTCTGACCATAGCGCTATTTTTTTGAAAACCTAGCCAATTATTTGGCCTTCTTTTCTTCAGCTGCTGGAGCGGCTGCTGCGGCTGCTGGAGCTGCAGTTGTTGCTGGAGCGGCTGCTGCGTCTTCGTCATCATCCTTAACCTGGGATACCTGACAAATAGCAATCTTTGGATTAGTGATAATCTTGAAGTTATCAGCCTTAATGTCTGATACGTGGAGTGAATCGCCAGCATCAAGAGCATCAATATTCATAGTGATAACCTGAGGAATTTTGCCTGGTAAGCATTCAATCTTAACTGATTTAACAAGAACAGTGAAGATACCGCCCTGTTTTTTGCCTACTGGAGAACCAACATATTCCAAATCAACATTGACTTTAACTGGCTTATCCATCTGAACAGCCTGAAAATCTACATGTTCATATTCAGAAGAAATTGGGTGCTTCTGGGCTTCACGAACCAATACTGTGTGTTTTTCGCCTGCAAGATTCAAATCTATCAAAGCATTGCGGTTTACTTTGCGAAGTTTTTCAACTTCAGCTTTTGCTACGCTGCAATGAATTGGGTTAATGTCTTTGCCATAAACTACAGCTGGAACGAGCTTCTGAGCTCTGAGTTTTTTAGATGTTTCTTTACCGACTTTGTTTCTTACTTCAGCGTTAAATGTTAACTCTGCCATAGAAATCTCCTTAAATGTTAAATTGATTTTTGTATGGTAACATTTTTCGATTTTTAAGTCAACTTGCCTTGATTTTGGTTTCTGTAAATCGCTGAAACCCCTTAAATAATCTATTGTTAGAGATACAAGCATTAACCTCTAGACAGATTATATATGCTCGTGAAAAATATCGCAAGCATGAAGATTTTTTAAATATTTTGTCCATTTTTCTTTTTTCGGTTGATTACTATATGTGCTCTTAAATTTTATTACGTCTTTGTTTTTGGACAGCCTTTGAAGTGGCGTGGCGAGCTAATGTTCTTTGTTTTTGTGGCTTTTGTAGTAAATCAGATGAATAAAGAAGGTAATTGTATGGAAGAAATAGAAGAAATAGAAGAAATAGAAGAAATAGAAATAGCTATCAGACTCAGCCGAAGCAGAGGGGTAGGGGCTGCTAGTTTTAAAAGGCTTATTGATGATTATAAATTGCCTTCTATTGCTAGCAGAATATGGCTGAAAGAACAGGCAGTTCGAAAGCTGTGTAAGGTCAGCTTCACCAAGAATTGCTCAGAAGATAAGATAAAATCTACCATTGAGTATATTAGAGAATCTAAATGCTTAGCCAGATATTACGGGCAAATAGGATATCCTGATCAGTTGAAAATTCTTACTGAACCGCCTCCAATTGTTTATATGTCTTCAAATTTAAAAAACATACCCCTTGCTGCCGTTGTTGGTTCTAGGAAGGCTGATTCTGCTATATTAGGACAAGCGAAAAAGATTACAGAGAAGCTTATAGATGAAGGTTACGGAATAATCAGTGGCGGAGCTGTTGGAATTGATAAAATAGCTCATGAAACTGCTTTAGAGAAAAATGCTTATACTGTCGCGGTTATTGCAAACGGGATTGATATTGTTTACCCTGAGATTAATCGTGAAATGTTTGAGACAATAAAAGAAAAAGGTCTCTTGATTACTGAGTTAATGGTTGGTGCTAAGCCTCAAAAAAGCTTTTTTCCTACTAGAAATCGGCTTATAGCCGCTATGGCAGATGTGGTTGTGGCTTTTCCTGCTTCTGATTCAAGCGGAACTTATATAACTTTGAACTGGGCTAAGAAATTAGGGAAGAACTTTTATGTGAATAAACAGTGACTTTTTGTAATGTTGTTTTTTGTTGTTAAATAGAAAGCTAGTAAGCTAAATGATTATATGTTTAACTTACTAGCCTTCTAATAACTATAACTGAGACTTAAGATTTAAGATTTAAGAGAACTTATATCTCAATTTTTTGTCTTTTATCTTTTTTTATATCTTGCCGCTTTTATTAGTGGCATCCGCCGCAATGACCGCAGCATCCGCCGCAGCTATGCTGTGGGCGTTCGCTGGCATCTTTAATATCAACAACTTCTAGTTCAAAAGTGAGATTTTTACCAGCTAATGGATGGTTGGTATCCAGTTTAACTGTTTCATCGTTGAAATCAGCTATAGTAGCGAGGAATTCGTTACCATCCTGTGGAGTTACAACTATTTGCATACCTTTTTCTAAATCTGGTTTTTCACCAAAGTTAGATACAGGAACATCAAAAACTGCCTTTTCATCATAAGGGCCGTAACCTTCTTCAGGAGTAAGTTTTATGGTCTTCTTTTCGCCTTTGGTCATTCCCATAACGCCTTTTTCAAAGCCTTCAATTAGACCGCCTTCACCAACTACGAAATCAAGTGGTGAACCATTAAGGCTGGAATCAAAAACTTTACCGTCTTCAAATCTACCAGTGTAATGAACAAAAACCCAATCGCCATTTTTTACATTAGTCATTTATAATTTCCTTTTTGCTGTTTCCAGCCAATAAATTTTATGGCTACAATACTTTAATTGTTAAACTAAGTCAACAAAAATCATAAAACAGGCTTGCTCTATTTCGTATAATTTATTATTATACTATGTACACAATTTCTTAAATATCGAAATTAAATACACTATTTTTTTACTTTATCGGAGGCATTTGATGCTGACAGGTCGCTGGACTGACGTAAACAATGTACCCCTTGTTAGAGAAAATGTTTTAAAACCTGGTAATCTTCAGACTTTGTTAAGTGAAGCTGTAACAAAATTTGCAGACAAACTTGCTTTCAAGATTGGCGATTTTAAGATGACCTATAAGGAATTAGGTTATATAACCTCTAAGATATCTGGTAATCTTCGTCTTTATGGTTTGGAAAAGCAACAGAGAGTTTTAATATTCCTTCCCAACACTCCTCAAACAGTTATTGCTATTTGGAGTGTAGTTATAGGCGATTGTACCTGTGTTATGACTAATCCTTTATATTCTGAAAGTGAATTGTTACATCAGATTACTGATTCCGATTCTAAAATAATCATAACCTGCGATTTGCTCTTATCTAAGGTTAAGGCTGTATTAGATAAAACCCAAGTTACAGATGTTTTTGTAGTTAAACTTTCTGATGAAGAACAGAATTATGATAATCCAAAAATACATCCTTGGGAAGAACTCCTCAAAGATAATCGCGGTTATTACTGTAAAACTATCAATCCTCAGACAGATTTGGCTTTCCTCCAGTATACTGGTGGTACAACCGGGGTTTCCAAAGGGTGTATGATTACTCATGCAAATGCTTTGGCTAATTGTCAGCAGGTTTGTGCAATGTTCACCAAATATTTATTTGAAGGGCAGGAAGCATTTATCTGTGTTCTTCCATATTTTCACAGCTATGGTTTGATGGTTTCTGTTTTGTTCCCGACAATGATTGGGGCAAGTCAGACTCCGCTACCACGCTTCAGTCCAAAAAGCTTTTTGGCAACAATTCAAAAAGAACGCATTACTGCAATGCCTTCAGCTCCGTCTATTTTTAACGCATGTATTACTCAAAAAGATATAGATAATTATGATTTGTCTTCTTTGAAGGTTTTAATATCTGGTTCAGCTCCTCTTTCTCTAGCAAGCATGCAAGCCTTCGAAAAGAAAACTGGTGCTAAAATATCTGAAGGTTACGGTTTAAGCGAAGCTTCACCAGTTACCCACTTCTCAAATATGGATTTACCGAAAAAAGAAGGTTCAATCGGTTTGCCTCTTCCTTTTACTGAAGCGAAAATAGTAGACGTTGAATACGGTATTAAGGAATTAGGCCCTGGCGAACAGGGTGAACTCTGTATAAGAGGACCTCAAGTAATGCTTGGTTACTATAATCAGAAAGTTGAAACTGATTTGGTAATACGTGATGGCTGGTTATACACAGGCGATATTGCTAGATATGATGAAGACGGTTATTTCTTTATTACTGACCGTAAGAAAGATTTGATTATCTGTGGCGGTTATAATGTCTACCCAAGAGAAGTAGAAGAAGTTCTCTATAAATATCCGAAGATTAGAGAAGCTGCTGTTATCGGTTCCAAGAGCGAAACAAGAGGCGAAGTTGTTAAAGCCTTTGTTGTATTAAAAGAAGGCGAAACAGCCGATTCCAAAGAAATCATAGCTTATTGCCGTCAGAACCTGGCTAACTATAAGGTTCCTAGAGAAGTAGTATTTATGGATAATTTGCCGAAGTCTGCTGTTGGTAAGATTCTTCGCAGACAGTTACAGGATATAAAATAAAAGAAAGTTGAGAATAACAAATGCAGATCAAGTTTACAAAAAATGAAATGGAAAAACTTCTAGAATTGTTAAGTATAGCAGACTGGGTTCTTACTTCAATGGATGTTGAAGAAGACGAAAGAAAAGATGATTATTTAAAACTTTTGCAGAAACTCTATCATGAAGCTTACGAAAGCGGTATGACAAAAGAAATAGAATATGATGAAGATGCTAAAGACTATTATTTAAGTGAAGACTGGGAAGAAGAAACCCAGGTTCGCGATTTCATCGAAGAATACGAAGATGCTTCTTTCTGGGAAGAATTGACCTTCAGACTGGCTGACCGTGATATAGACAGAAAAATGAACGGCAAGACTCCTAAGAATTTTGAAGAACATGTTGCTATGTTCACTAAGATTCAAAGCAAATATGAAGAAGAATTTGAAAAGAATAGATTAGAAAACCTTGAAGTTGTTGCTGGAAAAAAGGAAACTAAAAAGGTAGCAGCAAAAGCAGCTGCAGCAAAAAAGGCTCCAGCTAAGAAAACCGTAGCAAAACCAGCTCAAGCAAAGAAAACAGCAGCAAAGAGCCAGACCAAGAAAACTAAAAAATAATTTAAATTAATACTGTAAATAAAAAAGAGATTATTCATGATATTTGGATAATCTCTTTTTTGCTTTTTATAACTGGTTTCTGATTATAATAAGCCTTTTCATTGTAAAAGGTTCTGTTTTTGAAGCTGTTTTATTATCTTTAGAATCAACTGTCAGTTCAACCCAGACTCCATGCTTTATCACTTGTTCGTCTTCACTAGGGTTAACTAGAAAATGAAGAAAGCTTAGACTGACCTTATGATTTTTTGCAAAAACGTTATTAGCAATGGTTTTATTGCTGGTTTCGTCAAAAACATTACGTGTAATTCCATCAGATGTTTTTGTATAATTAACGGTAACAGGATAACCCTCTCCAGAGGCTCCATAAAAGAACTTCCAACTGGCACCATCGTCTTTCATATTAGCTGTTGGCGATTTGATTTCTGTCGCTCTCAGCAAATCATATTCAATTTGTGCCATAAGAATTGAGGCAGATTCCATATTTGCCTGATGAGCCATACCTTTTGCAGAACCCCTCATTCCAGAACTGAAAAGATTCATTAAACCAACTATTATTATTGCAGATAAAACAACTGCTATAGTGACTTCTATTAAGGTTACGGCTTTGGTTTTATGCATCATTGCTTAGTCACCATCCCAGTCATTGTTAATTCTCTGGCTTTCGTTTCACCGGGTTGTAACCATACAACTTTTACGGTAACAAGCTTGTAACTGAATGGCCAATCGTCTTTCTTATCGAAGTCTGTAATAGTAATTGTCTTAGAAGCTGTTTCTCCAAGTTCTTTTGGTAACTCAATATTGATGTTTTCCTGATTTTCGATTCCTGTTATTTCAAGCTTTTTTATCTCTTTGGTTTTTTGGCCATTTTCTACTTTCAGGAATTCATCATCATATTTCATAGCATTGCAATATGCTATAACATTTGAAGCATACTGCTGGGCAAGAATTTCATTCCTGTTACGTACGGTTCCTGAACTTCCTCTGGATAAAAGAGTAAAAATCGGTACAAGCAAAATAATCAGTATAAAACATACTATACAGATTTCTACCAAAGAAAACCCTTTTTGTTTTTTTCTTAAATCAGCCATTTTTCTATTAATCCAGCATTCTTAAATCGTCTTTTATTCCAAACATTAATAAAGGAACTTCAGAACGGTCATCATTTGGTCTATCATAAAACGGAATAGCCGAGAGTTCATTTTTGTAATTAAGATAAAGACCTCTTTTTAAGCCTATTTCATCTTTTGTTACATCACCTCTAGGTATTTTTTTCATGATTATATTACCATTTATTGTTAATTCAGCATCTTTTGCATCGCCTTCGAGTTTTATCTGACCTCCGCCTGCAATAAGTGAGGCATCTATTTTATTGACTCCTCTTTCTATAATAATGCTACCGTTAAGTGCTAGCACTGAAAGATGGGCGTCAGTAGCAGTATTGGAAATGATATCACCTTTAATTCTAATATTCCCGTTTGAAAGAATAATGCCGCTCTGACTCATAATTTCGCATTTGTTTATTTCTAATTCGACACCTTCTTTATTGTCTAGATAAACGAATCCGTTTAAATCCAGTTTATTGTTATCTAAGAATCGATTATTGGTAAAGAATTTATTTATATCCTCTTTTGTCTTTACTGAAGCGGAACATAAAAGTCTGGAATTCTTCCCTCCTGCTTCAGAACCGTCTAAATGTAGCAGCTCTTTGTTTAGAAAAACATCGAGTTTAGTCAGGTCATCCCCAAATAATTCGTTGAATTTTGCTGATTTTGAGTAAGGAACTTCGCAGAAAAGGTTACTTGCTTTGGTATCTCCGCAAAGTTTTTTTATCTTTTCGTCACTGACTCCCCCGCGTTCAATTGGGTAATCAACCATATTGTTTGTTAAGATGTAGGTATAATCAGAATTATATCTTGAGGCAAGAAGACGGGTAGCTAACTTACTATTATATTTTTCATAATTAAGTTCTTCGCTGAAAGCGGCTTTATAGGCTTCGGAAACTTCTTCAGTTTCATATCCGGAACTGTAAGCAGGCATGCCGTCTATTTCTATACCAAGACCGGAAAGAAATTCATCTTCGGTCAGAATGTTCCCTAGAAAATAGACATTACCTTTGCTGGCATTTTTTAATATTCGGATAGAATCGCAGACTGAATCAACATAGCCTAACACAAGGGTTGGAGACTTTCTGGCGTCTGTTCCATATAACTTAAAAATTGAATGATATTTTGATTTATCGTCGTATTCGCCCATCTGTTCTTGCCATGCACTGAGATTGTCGTCTGAAACATCGTTACATAAACCTATGTTTGAAGTCATTATCCCTAAACGTTCTGCTTCATTCCAAACTTCAACTGTTTTCCAATAACCGGCTTTGGGTCTTTCATTTTTAAAGAAATGAAAATCTTCGCCGTATTTGCCAAATCCTGATTCTGCCCAACCTCTTGCAATGCCTAATAATAATGGGTAGTTCTGATTCCCACCTCCGATATATACAAAGCCTCTAGGGTCGCTTACCAGATCATCATAGCTATTTCTTGCTTCACTGCTTGCTTCACCATTATTGAGAACCCATGGCCTTATTGTTGCACCGTTTTTAAGGTCCCCACTAGCTTTGGTATCTATAACATTAAATCTGAAAGTGTTTGTATCATCGGGTTCTTCATTTTCTAAGGCATTTTCTATGTAAAAGGTGAACTTAGATAAAACTGGAAAAATATTGGCTACTATTTTTACTGAGGAAACGTAAACATAGTCTTCTGTTGTTCTTGATTTTGAACCTGGCAGTTTATGGGAGACGGTGAGACAGTATCTTATCAAACCTGTTTTTTCACAAGGATAAGCTGGTTTGTTTGCATTTCCAACATTTATGGTTTTGAAATCACCTTTGTTTATGTACCATTCTAGGGTCCATTTTAAATCTTTTAAACCAGATTCCTTTTCTAACAAAGACAAAATATCGTCAGAGCCATTGTTTACTTTTTCTTTGATAAATTTTTTAAAGCGGTCTGTTATATCTTCTTTGTTCTTCTTTTCCATTTTATCATAAGGCAAAGAAAGAACTTTTCTCAACTCGCTTTCCGGATTTTTTAATTCATTAACTTTAATATAATGACTAGACAATAAAGCTAGAGAATTAGCAAATTCTCTAGCTAGCATAGTATCATTCAGTTTTTTGGTTGTATGCATTCTGCTTGTAGTAGACTTCAAAAAAGAAGCTAAAAGTATCAGCAGAGCAACAATAACGCATATTGCAATTAATATAACGTTACCCTTTTTGGGGTAACGAAAAAATCTTTTTGTCATGGAGCTTTTGTTATTTCAGCGTTTTCTGCACTAGTAAACATGTCACGCCCAACTTTTACCTGTTCTTCAGGTGTAAGATTGGAATCGTTTTCGGGAGCGCCAGGTGAATTGCCTGAGATGAACTCAGCCATGACCCAGCCTTTTTTGGGACTATCTATTTGATACCATTCCCCTTTGCGACCTATTATATTAACTTCATCGTTTTTATAAAGCTTAGCAAGTCTTTTACTGCTTTTTGATGGGCTTTGTCTTAGATTTAACCAACCTCCGCAGTTTACGTAAGCCTTGCCGTTAGGCAGATTTGCTGTTTCCCCGTTTCCATCGCTAATAGCAAAAGTGCTAAGAAGAATACATATTGCTAGAATCTTAATTCCTGAAAGGATAGAAACTTTTTTCATAATTTTTCTCCTATCGTAAAACAGAGAATTTTATGGATAAGGTTTAAAATCTTCACGTGCTGAAAATAGTATATTCAGCACGCGAAGCGAATTATTATTTCATATATTCTATTCTATATCCAGAATAATCTTTGTGGCACTGTTTCCCTGAAGTCATGAATCTTGAATTTTTCTGATCCATTCTTTCTATCTTTGCATCCCAGCTGTCAAGAATAAGTAAATCTTCTTCAGTAATGGTTTCGCCGCTAGTAACACTGCTCTTGAAACCTATGCAGGTAACAAAGTGTCTGCCAGTTCCTTGTTTATTGCCGTTTACGTGAAGAATGCAAGGTCTGCCGGCCATGATTTCCAAATAAAGAGCATTCAATATATACTGTTTATTATCGTCAATCAGGCTTCTGAAATAACCGCCACCTGAACGTTTGTCAACAGTGATATTCATGTTGCCATTGTAAAGATTTGATGCGTGATGATATGCGAAAGATAAACATGCACTACCATATTTTGCAGTGTCATAATCTTGGCAAATCTTGTTCTTGATTAGGAATTTAGAAAAATCTATTACTCCTACCGGAGTTTTTACAACTGTCCAGGTTTCATTAAGAGTCTTGATTGTTGTTGTACCGTTACCTTTGGTTCCTGGATTATAAGTTGAAGACTTAGAACCGCCCATTGGTTCAGTGCTCATAGTTCCAGTAAATGTATTATTGTTTTCTTGATTTTCAGAACCACTGTCTACAGCCGGTGAATCGCCATCAGAACTTGAGCTTGATGAACCGCTGTCAGCGACTTCAACTGTCTTTTCTGCAGAAATGAATTCAGCCATAACCCAGCCGCTTTGTGGACTGTCGATCTGATACCAATCGCCGCTGCTTGCTATAATGTTAACTGAATCGTTCTTGTAAAGTCTTGCAATGGCTTTACTGCTTTTGGTTGGTCGAGCTCTTAAATTAAGCCAACCATCACAATTTACATAGCCTATTCCATTAGCAAGAGTGGCTTTGCCTGAGCTTTCACCATTACTGGCATTCGGGGTGGGGGAAATAAATTCAGCCATAACCCAGCCGTTTTGAGGACTGTCTATTTGATACCAGCCATCCTGGTGACCAATTATATTTACTACATCATTGAAATGAAGCTTAGCAAGTCTTTTACTGCTTTTTGAGGGTTTGGCTCTCAAGTTTAACCAACCTGTGGATTTTACGTAACCCTTTCCGCTAATAATACTTGTTTTTGCGGCTTTTTCTTCTTTTGCTTCTTCGCTGGTAATGTTGCTTTCGTTTATAGAGGATTCGTCTGCTTTAACTGTAGAGGTTGATGCTGATTCTGTTTGGGCAATAGATTCACTCATTTCAACATCTTCTGCTGATTCAAACAATGCAGCACCTTGGAGAGTGGGGACGGTATTCAAACAAATTAAAAAGAGCAATAAAAAATTAACTTTTTTCACAGCAAACTCCTTTTTTTACACACCTATATTTTAGATTATACCTTAAAAATGCAGAAATAGTTTCTTTTTATTAAGAATATTATGTACATAAATAAAAAAAATAGTTAAAAAAAAGACTTTCTTGTAGAAAGTCTTTTTTTTTATCAAATATTAATCTTTTGCAAAATTTTCAGGAGTTTGTCCAGAGAAAACTCCTTGATATTTACCAGGATTTTCACATCGCTGGAATATGAACTGGCATACAGGAGTGCCAGGTATCAAATTCAAAGGAATCGGACCAAAGTTAGATATTTCAAGAACCTGATGATTGCAAATGCCTGGCTGCATAAAAGATGCTGAAATGTGAACAAGAAGTCCTACACGGGCAAAACGACTTCTTCCTTCTAGCCAACCGCAGATACCATCGCCAAGAGTTATTTTTTCCTGAGTAATACCAAGAACGGTTTGACCAGGTTGAATTGTCAACATTTCACCTTCTGGAACAAGAAAACCTTTTGTTGCTGCTTTGAAATCCATATTGGCAGTAAGATTAATGGTGTTGGGCAAATGAACGAAAACGCGGAAAGCGTTTGACAAATGCAGGTCGATACTAGCAGGTCCCAGCATTTTTTCGTTGTAAGGCTCAATTTTAATTGTTCCTTTTTCAATTTCTTTGATAATTGCTTCTTTTCCAAGAATACCCATCTATTAGTTTCTCCTATTATTTCAACATTTGGGGATTTAATTATACCACGCATTTTTATTTTGTGTATAGAACGAATTAATATTTTACATTAATTTACATTAATTCCACATGGTTTTGGGCGGAACAAAGGATTCCAGCTTATCTTGAAATTCTTTATCCATAGGTGTAAAGAAATCTAGACCGGTTTGTTTTTCTATTTCATCAACAGAAGTAAGAAAATCATTTAATATTTCTTTTCCAGAAACTTTTTGTGGAACAATAAATGGTAATACTCTGACTTTGCCTCTGTCTTCATCTATAAGTATTTTAAAAAAGGCATCAGGAATTTCAACTTGGTGGTTTAGTATTTCTGTATGCTGATCAAAAATAGGTCCTGTTATAATCCATATTCCACCAAATTTATTCGCGTATGCTTCCTCTAATCTTTCTAGTCTTTCCCATACTTTTCTGTTCAATTCAGGCTTTTGAGGGCAAATGTTAGACATTAGGAATGTTTCCATTTGGCCTTTTCTTCCGTATCTGGCTGCTATAGCTGAATTAGGGCAAAGATGGCCTCTGTCGTAGCCAGTCTTTGAATATACTCTCTGGTCTATTTTAGCCTTTGTTCTAAAGTCTGTGATAAATTTTCCGGGCCTGTTAAGATTATTTTTCCCTTTGAAAACATCAAGTCTGTAGCCAACCCACATAGGGTTTCTTCTCTTTTCACTATAAGCAGAATAATATGAGGAATTTTCAAGGATGTTTAATTCAAGTATTGTGCTGGGTTTCCCGCCATAAACCAGGTTCTTGAATCTGTTAGTAGCTTCTCTTAACCCAGGATTTATCGGTTGCCATTCTCTGGGAGAAGAAACAAATTTGTTTGGATATTGATTCGCAATTAGAGCGGTTTTTTTATTTGAGTTTTGAGAATTGGTAGTTTGATGTTTTTCTGGGTTAACCTTAGGCGGAGAAGTTTTTGTAACCTCTTTGTCTGTATAGGTCTTAACCTCTAGCTTTTCTTTCTCTTTCTCGGCATTAACATAAACTGTTTTGTTTGGGGCTTTTTTTAAATTGCCAGAGGGCTTTTTAAATAAAAAGAACAAAAAGCCTGCTAATAATGCAATGACTAAAATGAAAATCCCGACCATAAGAACTGGTGATAATTCTTTCTTTTTAGGCTTATTAGCAAAAGGTTTGCTTTTGTTACCTTTTGAATGAGCTGTTGAAACACCAGTTTTTTTATGATCGGGCATTATGTTAGTTATTTATGGTCTTTGCAGTTGGTTACTTTTCTGATAACCTCACAAAGTTCATCAATAGTTAGCTTGTGGAAATTTAGCATGTCTTCTAATGTACGTGCCGATTGAGCATAACTTCTGCAGCCTATTCTGACTGGGTTTTTAAACCCAAGAGATGCAATGAAGCCTCCTAGCCCTGTTTCTCTTCTATGGTCCTCAAGAGTAAATACATATTTGTATCTTGCTATTGCGTTTTTGAGAAATTTATTTTCGTCACTGTATCGCAAAACAGGAATGACATCCAATGCAATGTTTTCATCGAAAAGCTTATCTATAGCTTCCAAAGCGTTGCTGAGCATATGCGGACCGCTAGTGAATACTATGCATCGATTTTCTTGGCTTTCAATTTCTGATTTATATATTCCTACATTATCGAAACAGTAAGGAATATCAAAATCTTCATCACATGGAGTTCTGTGAAGTCTTATGTAAGTCGGCTTAGAATGACCTGTTTCAGCGAATTCTTTTTTCATTCTGCTGATTGTGGCTTCAAGCATTTCGCTGGTTGTGGTTTCGTCAACTGGTTCTAATATTTCTATTTCGCCTAGACTGAACATCAATCCTATGTCGGTAATAGATTGGTGGCTTTTGCCATCTGTAAAGTAGTCTGTTCCAGAATAGTGACCAGCAAATATTACAGGCAGTTTTTCCGTTATGATAGAGAATATCTGATCTATGCTTCTTTTATAAAAAGAGGCGTAGGTATTGACGACAGGTATTCTTCCTGCTAAGGCCAGACCTGCTGCTATTGAACACATGTCTTGTTCACTTATTCCAACTTCAAGATATCTGTCAGAAAAAGTATCAGCTATTTCTGTAAGTTTGCATGACTTTTCCAAGTCGGCGTCTAATACGTAAATACTTTTGTCATTTTTCCCGCATTTCAATAATGCGTCTGCAAATGCTTGCCCAGTAGATTTAACAGAAGTTAATTTTTGAGTAGAATTTGCATTAAATGCTACTTGATTGTTTTTGTATTCGTTGAATAAAAATCTTAAGGATTCACTGTTTATGCTGGTTATCAATTCTTCCAGCATTTCCATATATTGTAAATCTGTTGGAATCTGACTATGCCATACCCCCGTCTTGGGTGGAATATCTCTATCCATAGCAGTGAGTTTGGTTCCGTGACCTTTTTGGGTCGAAGCAATAATTATAGATGGTGATGGGTCTGCTAGGGTTTCATCAATGGCATGACAAATCTGGTCTGTATAATGCCCGTTAATTTCGCGGACTCTTAGACCTATTCCCTCAAAGACCATTGCCCAGTTTCTAGCGTCTTTTATATCTGTTGTTGAACTATCAGACTGCAGATGGTTACGGTCAATTATTGGGACTATATAGCCTGGATTAAACTTTCTAAGGCTAAGTAAAGATTCGAATATCTGGCCTTCTTGAAGTTCTCCATCACCAATAATAACAAAAACAGGGTCTTTGCGCCCGGCATCTCTATTGCTGATTGCTGTGCCTATTGCCTTGGAAAGCCCCATTCCTAATGAACCGCTGTCAGAGTCAACACCAGGGATATTTCTATCACAGTGTGCCGGAAGGCCGTATATCTTTTTGTAACTGTCAAGGTTGCTTTGGTTTATAACACCTAGACCAGCCAAAATAGCATACTGAGCCATTGCTGCATGACCTTTGGATAAAAAAACAGAACCTCTGACAGAAGTCAGACTTAATGGGTCTTTGATGTAACGATGGTAAATGCAGGTCAGCAGTTCCATGCAGGAAAAGCAAGCTCCCAGCCATCCATGGTTAGCCGATTTTAAACCTGCGAGACAATTAATTCTATGAATGTTCGCAAGAGTTTCGAGTTTATCTATATCATTCCCTAAAGATTTTATAAATTCACTAGTAACTTTAAATGTGTTCATTCTAAATACTCAGTTATCTGACTTTGGAATAAATCTGGTTGACTGAATAGATTTAAGATTGTTTTCTTGGTTTTTCTTTAAGGAATCAATTAGTTGTTCTTTTAAAACAGGATTTTTATAAGTATCTGCAGTGTTTGATTCAATATTTTTTATTATTTCTTCATAGTCTGGCAAATATTCAATATCACCCTGTACTTTGATGCTTTTATCCTGAGCCTGTTTCGGGGTTATCGGAAGAATGAAATCAAGTGAAGCACTTTTGCCTTCGCTGATATCTTCAACTGCTAAAATGTTCGGAACTGGTTTCAGATCATCATTTCCAATAACTTTGGCTGATAGCTTAACGTTTTTTGCTGTTCCAATAAGAGATTTAACAGATAATCTGAAAGTAACAGTATTCTTAGTAAAAGAGGAAATAGATAACTCCTTAGTGATTGATTCCGGTGGAATGTAATAATCCTTTGATTGAGAAGTTTCTGCATTAACAGGAAAAGTAACCGCACAAGCCAGTATTAATGGTAATGCACGCAGTAAATTCATAATTCCCTCCAACATTTATTTATTAAAATGATTATACCTTAATTTTGATAAATATTTCAATGGTTCTATAAGTCTTTTGCATGTTATAATGTAAAAAAATCAGGAGACGAATATGAGTAAAAGATTATCCTTAGCTGTATCCTTAGCTGCACTATTATTTGCTGAAATGCCCGCTTTTTCTCAATATAGCGAACCAGAATTGATTACGGAAAATACTTATCTTGTTCATAGCGTAATAGATGATCAGGAAAAGCTTGTCGTTAAAATAAATGATGTTCCCTATTATGAAGTAGTTACAAGATCTTATGCTGATTCTGTAAGACTCTTTTGGATATTTAGAAATTTTGATGAAAATACTTTGAAGATGATGGGGATAAAATGGTTTAAAGCAAGATTGATTTCAGATCCATCCGTAGAGCCTGATCAATTCTATATCGATACCTATTACGATAGTGATAGTGCTATTCAGTTCGCGCCAGGCTTGAGTTTTTTCCGAAGCAGAAATAAAGAATTTGTAAAATCTGTAACAGGCGTTGATTTATTAGGAATGTCTTTATCAGATTTACTTGCCCAGTTTGGTGAAGGGGTTAGAACCCCTGCTGGTAAAGGCTATCGTTATATGCATAGTATTAAAGATATTTCAGGTAATGGAACAGACGAAAGATTGTATTTTTATACAGAAGATGCTGTTGTAACTGAAATCGCCTACGAAAAGCATGAAGCTATACCTTACTCCCCGGCTATGATGTCTTTCTGGGGTTATAGACCAGTATCAGAAGGCTGGATGACAAAAGGTGAATGTACTGGTAAAAAAGTGAAGGTATTGGATTCAGTTCCCGACGGTGAAGTAGTTGGGTATATTGGCGGCCCAGGCCTTGAAAACGAAGTGATGGTTCTAGAAATCGCAACTACCGGTGATAAGTTTAACTGGGTAAAGGTTGTTACTAAAAATGGTTTGACTGGCTGGGTTTACGGTAAATATATCAGACCAGGCTTGTTAGGAACTTCCTTTGAACAGACTCTTAATAATTCTATTGAATACTGCGAATGGCTTGCGGGAACTCTCGGAACACCTGATTCAATCATTGAAAATACAGATCAGAATGGTAAACTTGCAAGTATTACAAAAGTCTATAATAACCATAAGGTTGAATATTTAATGCCAGGCGCAGGAAGTGAAGAAGTATTCTTTTCTATAGAATACACTAATCCCGGAGTAGGGCACAAAAACCGTTTCTGCGGTATTGGAATCGGTGATGATATTGAAGCAGCTAATGCTTTCGCTGCAAATATGCAGAAGGCTGACGCCGTTCCTTACGAAAGAGGGCAGGAATTTTTCCAGAATTCTATGCTTAAGTGGGTTACGGTTGATCAAAAAGCTGAGATAATTGTAGGAACTTTAGATGGCTATGTTTCCTGCATAATAATTAGAAAGATTTTGAATTAATGAGGCTTGTAAAATGAAGACACCAGTAATAACAAAAGAAAAAGTAAAATCTGTTTTCGATAACAAGTATGTTAAGGTTTTTGATTTGCAGTATGAAGAAGGTAAGCACTATCTGGATGCGACTAGACGTCCGTTGGATGAATTGACAGCAGTAAAAAGTGATGAAGAAGTCAGAAAGATGGTGCCAGACGCAGTTAGTTGCGTGGTAATTCTCAATTTAAAGGGAAAAGAACCTGTTCTTTGTTTGAGCAGAGAATATCGTTTCCCTGCTGGCCGTTTTCTTTTAAGTGTGCCGGCTGGTCTGATTGATAAAGCAGATATAGAAAATGGTAATGCTATTCTTGCAACTGCTGAAAGAGAAATTTGCGAAGAAACAGGCATCAAGCTTGAACCTTCTGATAAAATGACAGTAATTAGTCCTTTATTATTCAGCACTCCTGGAATGACAGACGAAAGCAATGCTGTGGTTCAGGTTGTTTTAAACCGTGATTTAATGCCCAAAATGTCTCAGGATGGGGCAGAAGGAACAGAATGCTTCGATGGTTTCATAATGCTCAACAAAGAAGAAGCAATAAAAACCATTAAAGCAAGCACAGATGAAAATGGAATCTATTTTTCTACCTATACCTGGATTGCTCTAATGGTTTTCATTTCAGGCATGTGGAAATAAATATATTTCTTACGAAGCACTAATTCCATAACCAGCGCGAATTTTAGGCTCAATTGCTTTAATTTTGCTGCTGGTATTTTTATCTATTTCGTTTATCAATCTGATTATTTCTTCTAACTGCGTTTTCTTTTCCTGAAGAATAACAAAGCTGTCTTG
>ONIU01000138.1 GCA_900317935.1 uncultured bacterium | reverse complement strand
CGAAGTAAAAATCTGTATTCATCGAGGCAGCAACCAAATCGGCGGAAGCTGTGTTGAAATTGAATGTGAAGGCAAAAGAATAATTATCGATATGGGCACTCCGCTAGATGCTGATGTAGAGACCCAAAGTCTTGTTCCTGATGTTAAAGGGCTAAAAGAGGGCGACTCCTCTATTCTTGGAGTAATAGTATCTCACCCACATAAAGATCATTATGGCTTAATTAAGTTCGCTTCACCTGAAATTCCAGTATACATAGGTGAAAAAGCCTATAAGATAATTGAAACTACATCAATATTTGTTCCTAATGCTGATGTAGAAATACCTAACAAACACTTTTATTATGATAAAAATACTTTTGTAATCGGTTCAACCAGCAAAGGAGAAATAAAAATCACTCCATTTCTCGTAGACCACTCAGCATTTGACTCTTATGCTTTACTCATTGAAATATCAGGGAAGAAAATCTTATATAGCGGTGATTTTCGCTGTCATGGAAGAAAAGGAATACTTTCAAAAATACTTCCAAAAAATAAACTTCTTAAAAATCTAGACTTGGTATTGCTTGAAGGTTCATCTTTTGGTCGATTAGATAAAGATTTGCAATTCCCTAAAGAAGATGAGTTAGAAAATACTTTTGCTGAAGAATTCAGAAAAACGAAAGGATTAGCTTTAGTTCATTGTTCTTCACAAAATATAGATAGAATTACTTCTATTTATCATGCTTGCAAAAAATCAGGAAGGAAACTAGTGGTTGATCTGTATCAGGCGAGTGTTCTTAGAACCTGTTACAATATGAGTCGACCTTTATTCCCAGAGGCTGTTTTATATGTTCCCAATAAGCAAAGAGGAACAGTTGTTAAGAAGAATTTGTTTGACATGATGCATGAATACTCAAAACCAAGAATATATATAGAAGAAATAGTAAAATCACCAGAAAAATATACTATTTTGTTTAGAGAAATACATATTGCAGATTTTGAAAAAAAATTAGAATTGTTAGATAATGCAAGGTTTTTCTATTCGATGTGGAGCGGCTATTGGCGTGATGATTGTGATTATTATAAAAGAATCAGAGACTTTGTTAAAAAGCATAATCTGGAAAAAATAGATATCCACACTTCTGGTCATGCTAGTATTGCTGATTTGAAAAAGTATGTGGAAATGTTGAATTCTCCAAAAATAGTTCCAATTCATACTTTTTATCCTCAAAGCTATTCTGAAATATTTAAGAATGTTGAAATTCACCAAGACGGCGAGTGGTTTACTGTCTAATTTATTAGTATTTCCCATTGTGACTATACTAAGTATGTGCATAAATTATAGTTATGGGATATGATTGTAGTAATCATAATAAAAAGCGACTGGAGGTCGCTACATTAATAACCTAGGGCGTTGAAAACGCCCTAGGGATAGAGTAAAATAATAATGCGTCTGAAAGACGCTACAAAAAAATACTTATTAAGCAATATCATGACAGAAAACTTAGACTTTCAACAACAATTAAAATTATTTAATAAATCTGGAATCTGGGATAGTAACACTTTATACCTTTTTACTTTGGTCCATGAATATAAAGTTAAATACGATTTTTTGATTCCTCAAAAACCAAAGATTTTTGAACGATTAAATAAAACTACAGAATTTGATATGTTAAAAAGCTTTGTAAACTGTTTAAAAATATCTATTGGACCAGTTCGCTTAAAAAAGCTTTTCAACAACAGTTGCCCACCAAAAAACAAAGAAGAAATAGGTATTTTATTTTTCAAAGAAACAATTGATTATATTAATAATAATTTTAAAGAGATAACTAATTATTTCGATTTTTTAAATGGCTTATTTAACAGATTCCAGGAATATTATAGTGATAATCAAGAAAAGCTTTTTATTAGTGATTGGGGAAAGAGGAAGGTTGGGTGGCTTTGTGACCATTATATAAACTCCTTAGAAGATAATCATTTTGATAAATTAGATAGGCTAATAATTAATTTTACCTTTATTCATTATATTGATTTATCTATTAATAATTCTCCTTTAACTAATATTGTATTGGGTTTATTGAATTATGTTCTTTTGCTGCAAAATAATTATTCTGTCGGGAAATATATTAATATTTTCGATAAGATTATGAGAATATCTAGTTTTAGCAGTATTCCTATTTCTGATCATTTAGAATTGATATTTAATTCTTATAAAAAATTAGATGACTTAATTATTAATAGTAATGATGATTTTGAAAACAAACTTGATGCTTATTCTATAGTTAAAAACTTCGTTTTAAAGCAGGAGTCTGAATTTTCAAAAATTGAAGCTCTGAAATCCTGTCCCAGTTTAGGTAGTTCATCGGTCGAAATCACCTTACGAAAACTAGTAAACGATGGAATATTGGAGCGCCTCTATTTAGGTAAGAGAACGAAATATCGCAAGAGGAAGTTGAAAACTGAAAACTGAAAATTGAGATATGTGAGCTGAGAGGAAGAAAGGGAATTGAGAATACAAAAAAGCTGTCATTGCGAAGTGTTAAAAACGCTGTGACAATTCGTTTCTTTTTACTATGTTTTTTTTCAAAGTAGTCGGATTTTGTTGTAGTTATTCTTCTAAAGCCTCTCCTTGAGGAGAGGTGACTGCTGAAAGCAGTCGGAGTGGTGACCGAACTAGAGCAAACCTTGTTTAGCGATAGCGTATTAAAGTAGGCCTTGCGAAGTTTTGCGTAGACGAAATAGTGCCCTAACTAGGGTAAAACATAGTTCTTTGAGTAGTTATTGATGTTGGTAATTGTAATTTTTCGAGATTGAAATTCGCACAAAAAATATATAAATTGTGAGTAAAAAATACCAATTTTTAAAATTATAGATTTTTATTCCTCTAAAATTTAAATTATTTTTATAATTGAGAAAAATTTCACAAGCGATTAGGCGGATATTAGAGAAGTTAAAAAACTAAAAATCAATGCACAAATCGCTAAAAATATGGTGCATAGGTTAATTCACGTTTGAGGTATCTGAATAACACTTTATCAACTTACAAAAAATGTAATTTGAAATCTAAGTTCAAATTTAGATTAAGTAGATGGCGAATTCCTTTTTTTACTTAATCAATATAGGGAGTAAATATGGATAAGTTATTCGATTACTTAGCAAATACCAAGGTTTCAGAAATCAAAATAGAAGTGGTAAAAGATTTAATAAAAAAAGGAGCAGATTTAAATTGGCATAACAAATATGGTGAAACCGTATTACATATTGCTGCGATAAGAAATTTATCTGTTGAAATAATAGAACTTCTGGTAGAAAAAGGTTCTGATGTTAATTCCAGAGACTACTATGGTTATACACCCTTGATGAAAGCTGTTATACATCGTAATAACTTAATAACCATTAATTATTTGCTAGAAAATGGGGCAGATATAAATTTACAAACTATAACTGGTCATTCAGCTCTTATGATTGCTTTAAGATTAAGAATCTTTGAACCTTTAAAAATATTTAAATACTATTATGTTGATTTAGATATTATTAGCAATGAAGATGAGAATTGTAGAGATCTCGCCTATGAAGTATTCAATGAAACAAGTAAATCAGAAATTCATAATCTTTTGAATGCCTTAGGTTTTGATTTTTCACCAGCTCAAGAAATGATTCACTATGATGAAATAGCACAGCCCTTACTTCTTTTTGGAAATGAAACAACTAATCGTTATGTTTCTTCTACTTCATATGCTTTTTAATAATAAATTACCAAATCGTTCAGTTTGAACTAGAAAATAAAAATTATTTTGCTTGGTCGTGAAACAATTCACAAACAGTAGTAGAAGGAAAAGAAGGAAAATTTTGTCTAAAAATCCTATGCACGGTCATTCTTTGACTAGGGTGAATCGTTTAATGAAGACAAGTCCTCTGGAATATACATCTAGCAAATTGAATTTCGAGTTCTGAAATTTTGTAAAAGGAGGTGATGAAAATTGAGAATTGAGAAATGAGAGATGAGAGATGACCCTAATCTCTTCTCTCTAAATCTCTAACCTCTATTTTCGTTATGTGTGACAAAGTTCGTTTAAGCACACAAAATAATTGACTTAAAAATGTCTAAATAAAGAAAGGAGCCATAATTATGGCAATTAGCACAGCAATTCAAAAAGGAAGTTTGGTTTACGTTTACGATGAAAAGAATCATCAGCTTTGGACAAGTTCTGGTGAATTACATGGTTACACTGGTTCTAGCGTAAGCATTAAAAAAGGCAGCATTATTTATGTTTACGATGAAAAGCAACACCAGATAAGTTCCCATTCTTGTTAATCATCTTAGTGATTTGATGTTTTAACTGTTTAATTCTGCCATAGGATTAATTTCCTGTGGCAGACGGAACCATACAACAAAAACATTTTCCCCTACGACAACTTATGTCGGAACACCTTTCTATACTTATTTTAAATAAGGAGGAAGTATGGATAGTCTTTTCTACTATATAGCAAATACGAAAGTGCCTGAAATAAATATTGAAATAATAAAAACTCTATTAGCCAAAGGAGCTGATATTTATTGGCAAACATTTTATAAGGAAAATGTATTGCATGTAGCTGTAATTAGAAATGCTTCTTTTGAAGTAATTAGAGTGCTAGTAGAAAAAGGTTCTGATGTAAATTCAAAAGATTATTATGGTTATACTCCTTTAATGAAAGCGGTTTTGCATAAAAATAATTTATTAACTATTAAATACTTATTGGAAAAAGGGGCGGATGTAAATGCTCGAAACGATTTAGGGTATACACCTGCTATGATTGCTTTACAGGCAAGAGTTTTGGAAGCTTTTACGATCTTTAAGTATTATTATGTTGATTTAACTGTTGTGGCAAAAGATGGAAAAAGCTGCAGGGATATTGCTTATAAAATTTTTAAAGATACTGATAATTCAGAAATAAAAGAAATATTATTATCATTGGGTTTTGATTTTTCATCAAAAATTGGAAAAGTTCATTATGACGAGGCTGAACAACCTTCGCTTATGTTTAAAAAGAATTGTAGTATCAGAAACGAGATTTACTTTTTGGAAGAAGATGATGAATAGAAAGGCTTACGCCTTTCTAGGGAATAGGGCATAGGGTGCAGGGAGCAGGGAGAACTGAAAGTTGAGAACTGAGAACTGAAAGTTGAAATTATCCTAAAGCTTCTCCTTGAGGGGAAGTGGTTCCGTAGGAACCGAAAGGGTGACCGAACTAGAAAAAACCTTGTTTAGCGATAGCGTATTAAAATAGCCAAGCGTAGCTTGGTGTTGTTGGTAGTTGGTTTTTGTTTTAGGTATTGTAGTTAGTCGTAAAAACTTAATCAAACATCAGAAAGTTTCTAATAGCAAAAACTCTCATAAGCTAAAACAATTCTCTCCTCTCTCATCTCTCTTTTCTTTTTCCTCTAATCTCTTAAATCTTTAATCTTATAACTTATATCTTATATCTTATATCTTATATCTTAAATAAAGGGAGTCTAAACATGAATTTCTTGAAAATAACTGTAGAAGTTGATACAGAAAAACTTGCTCAAAGAAAAAGAATAATTACAGGTAATAATTCTGGAAACGTTAAAGGAAGAACTTTAAAGAGAAGGTTTGTTCAAAACAAGGAAATAGATGAAATAGAAAAACAATGTGATTTATATAGTATTGAAGACGAACTTAGAAATCTTTGTGATGAATATAATAATGAATTAAAATCATCTGCTTATTTTGAAATATTCGAAACAAAAGGGAAAAAGCTTTCGATGTATTCAATGATAAAAGAGAATTTGTCTTTTAATTCACTTTTTAATAATTTGTTTCATAAATTAGATTTGAAATCTCTTAATATAGAAATAGAAGAAGTTACTTTTAAAGTATTTGAAGATAGAGTTAATTTTCATAGAAAAAGTGAATTGTGTGAAAGCTTTGGTATAGATTCTCTCAGATGTGGTAATGACATTTATATAGAAAAAATAATAGATTGTTCAAATAATGATGATTTTATTAATGAAGAAAACAATTATATTGGAAGAGATAACCTTTATAATGAATTAATAAGAATTAACTCTTTACCAGCAAAAAATAAGTTTTATGGACACCCTGTTCATTATTTTATTAATTCCGATGATTACGAAGATTCCCAGGAAAATTGTGAAATACTCTTAAAAGCCCTTTATCAGAAAAAAAGAATAAACAGCAAAAGGTTTTGTGTGGTTAATTTTGAAGAAGAAATAAGAGAAGACCTGATTGAATCATTATATAAAATAGGCTGTGGTGGTGTAATAATTATTGATGCCACTTCATATAATTCTAATGAAGATAGAATGCGTTTCAAAAGAGGTAATTATTTAAAATTGGCAGGATTATGTAGATTAATAAAAAAATATAAAAATAAAGTATTAACTATATTCTGTTTCCCTTTAAACAATAAAGAAGCCAAAAATGAATTTTTAAATTATTTGAGTGAAATGGCTATGGTGGATCTTTCTGAAAATATTGTTTCTCATTCTCAAGCTTGTGATTATTTGAAATTCCTTGCCAAAAAGAATAAAACTAGAGTTAAGAAATCGTTAACAGCTAATCTTGAGCAAATTGAACCTCTTACTCCAAAATCATTAAAAGAATTATTTACCGCATGGTATGAGCATGATCTTAGATATTCTGTTTTCCCTCAATATAAAGATATTCAAACTGTCCAAAAATCATTATATAAAGATGCTGACTATTCTGCTTTAAATGAATTAAATGATTTGATAGGCCTTTCCAAGGCTAAGCAGCTTATTAACAGAATTATAAATTATAATAAAATACAAAAATTAATAAGTGAAAGAAGCGAAAGTGGAACTCATTGTTCAATGCACATGATTTTTTCGGGTAATCCTGGAAGTGCTAAAACAACTGTAGCAAGATTATTTGCAAAAATAATGAAAGAAGAAGGTGTCCTTTCAACTGGCGTTTTTATTGAAGCAGGAAGAAGTGATTTGATTGGAAAATATGTCGGTCATACTGCACCTCTTGTTAAAAGTAAATTTGCTGCTGCAAAGGGTGGGGTGCTCTTTATTGATGAAGCCTATTCTCTTCTTGATGATAGAAAAGGTTGTTTTGGTGATGAAGCTATAAATACTATTGTTCAGGAAATGGAAAATAATCGTGATGATATTATCGTAATATTTGCTGGATATAAAGATGAAATGAAAAGCTTTATAGAAAGGAATCCAGGACTTCAATCGCGTATTGCGCATCAGGTTGAGTTTGAAGATTATTCTTCTGAAGAACTATGCAAAATAGCTGAATATATTGCTGGAAAAGAAAAATTTACTTTTTCTGACGAAGCTCTTAAAAAACTAAATTTGATTTTTGAAAAAGCTAAGAACACTTTAAATTTTGGAAATGGTCGTTTTGCTCGAAACATATTTGAAAAAGCCAGAATGATTCAGGCTGAACGATT
>ONIU01000145.1 GCA_900317935.1 uncultured bacterium | reverse complement strand
GGTTTTAAACCAACAATTATATCATCTTTTAAACTGCAAGATGTCACCGATGTTGAAAGTTTAGCCAAATACGGAGTTTCGTCGGCTCCTTTTTCCCAATCAAGAACATTAGTTGTCGGATTAATATATGACTTAAGTTCATAAGCATATATTTTACTGTTTTCTTTATCTAGTGTTTGAGTAAAAAACAACACTTTACCATCGGGCCTAAAACATATACCGCCATCCTCATAGGCACGCTCAAACTCTTTGTCTATAGTACAAATATTTTTATCTTTTACATCATATTTAAGAGGGCCTTTACTATCAATATTAACTAAAACTATTTTTTCCTGCATCATTACTGCCAGCAGTTTTAAAGAAGGGTGAACAGCAATATGCCAAGGTCGGAAAGGGTCATTCTTGTTATGTTCAGGTGTATCAGCCTTATCACTTGAACGAGGAAGAGGTATTGTTGTTACCCCTCTAGATATAGGATCTATACCATAAATAACGCAATTTAAAGCATCAGCCAGCCAAATCATTTCGTCGCTTACAGTCGGCAGATTTACAAATGAAAAAAGTGTAACCGGTAAAACAGAGGAATCTTTATCTGTTGTATTTATTGAGCCATCTGTATTAAAAGATGTTATCAGAGCCCCATCAGCAGGGTCATAAAAATTATCATTGCTTTTAATTAAACAAGTTTTGACAACTATCTGCTAATGCGGGATTATTTTTGATTTCAACAGAAGTCTTATAAGCATGTACAACTTGAAGATAAGGTTTTTTATCTGCTCTCTTAATTCCTAATAAATCAATAGCTGCAGTAGCCCAATTACCATTAGTGTCAGCAGTTAAAGAAGCCATATCTTCTAAGGTTGCATAAGTTTTAGGCAATTCAATTAATTTGGCATCATCTTCAGAACCTTCATTGCCTGGGGTTCCAGGAGCAAAATAAACAATATAATGATATTCGTCTTCCAGATTAATAGATTTATGGTCAAAAGCTGCATTGGCTATTTCTGCGGTAAGGCGTGAGCGGGCATACTGCTGCATTTTTGATTGATGGTCATAGTTTTCTGTTCTAATCTGAGCATTCTGCATTGTGCCTAAAATCGGCAAAAGACAAGCACCAGTCATAACAGTTATAATTAAAGCCTCAGCAAGAGTAAAGCCTCGCTTAGCAATTTTAGACAGCAAAGAACAGAAAACGGATTTAAGAATATTACTAAACATCTTACTCACCTTACATACTCACGCACATAATGAAATAACAATTGCACAATTCATTTCTATTTTAATTATATTCTAAATATCTTTGCAAGTCTAGAGTATAGAGGATTTAGAGGAGATGTTATTCTTGAGTCTTTATGAAAGCAAAAAAATACCCTCAGTTTTCACTGAGGGTATTTTTTTATTTAGTTAAATATCAAAGCTTAATGTCTGCAATCTGTTTGTAGAGAGCATATTTAAGTTTAACATTCTGCTGAGCTTTATCAAAGAGAACCTTAGCACCTTCTGGATTCTTTCTGAGCAACTGTTTAAATCTGTTTTCGTTGCCAGCAAAGGTTCTGAAGTTGATTGTTTCATTATCTGTTGGTTCTTTGTAGTCAACAGTTAATGGGTTCTTGCCCTGAGCTCTGAGTTCAGGATTGAACCTATATAATGGCCAGTGACCAGTCTGAACAGCGAGTTTCTGTTCGTCAAGACCCTTGGTCATGTTGATACCATGGTTAATGCAGTGTGCATAAGCAATGATAAGAGCTGGACCGTCATAAGCTTCAGCTTCATTCATGGTCTTGAGAGCGTGGTTCATATCGCCACCCAAGCTAATCTTACCAACATAGATGTTTTCGTAAGTCATAGCTATCATACCAAGGTCTTTCTTAGCCATAGTCTTACCAGAATCAGCAAACTTGGCAACAGCACCTATTGGAGTAGCCTTAGACATCTGTCCACCTGTGTTAGAGTAAACTTCAGTATCGAGAACGAGAACTTTAATGTTCTTGCCAGAAGCGAGAACGTGATCAAGTCCGCCGTAACCGATATCATAAGCCCAACCGTCACCACCGATTACCCATACAGAACGTTTAATCAAGTAGTCAGCAACCTTAGCAAGACGTTTGCCGGTTTCGCACTTGCAATCGCAACCGCCGATGAGTTTCTTCAATTCAGCAACATAACCGCGCTGAGCTTCGATATCTTCAGCAGTCTTCTGAGGATTGTTCATGAGTTTTTCGGCAAGAGCCTTAATTTCTGGCTTAGCTTCAGCATTATCAAGAACTTTCTTCAAGAGTTCTTTTGCTTCCTGCATCATCTTGTCAGCGGCAAGTCTCATACCAAGACCGAATTCAGCGTTGTCTTCGAACAAGCTGTTAGCCCAAGCAGGACCGTGACCCTTTTCATTCTTACAATATGGAGTTGTTGGGAGGTTAGCACCATAGATTGAAGAACAACCAGTAGCGTTAGCTATCATAAGTCTGTCACCACAGATTTGAGTGAGCAACTTGATGTAAGCAGTTTCACCACAACCAGCACAAGCGCCAGAGAATTCAATCAAAGGTTTAACAAGCTGAGAACCCTTGATGAGGTTCATATTGATATACTTGCGGTCGGTTTCAGGAATAACTTCAGTGAAGTGCTTCCAGTTAGCAGCTTCAGCTTCGCGCATTTCCTGAGTCTTGTGAGCCATAGTGATAACACCCTTAGCTTTGAGAGGACAAATACCAACGCAGAGACCACAACCAGTACAATCTTCTGCAGCAACCTGAAGTGTAAACTTCATATCGTCTTTGATGCCCTTAGCAGCAACAGACTTGAATGTAGCAGGAGCTTTTTCTGCATATTTTGGTTCGTAAATCTTCATTCTGATTGCAGCGTGTGGACATACTGCAGAACACTGACCGCACTGAGCACAAGCTTCTGGATTCCAAACAGGAATATCAAGACCAACGTTACGTTTTTCTAACTGGCTGGTGCCTGTTGGATAAGTACCATCGTCTGGCATCTGGCTAACTTTGATTGAATCGCCGTTACCAGCCAAGATTGGTTCGAGAACGCCACTAACAAGTTCTTTGATTTCTGCTGGAGCTTCTTCAACATGCATAGATTTCTTAATATGTTCAGTAGAAGTTGCTTTTGCTGGAATCTTAACTTCGTGCAAGTTTTCAAGAGCTTTGTCGATTGCGTCGCAGTTCATCTTAACGACTTCATCGCCCTTCTTGCCGTAGGTCTTCTTAACAGCCTTTTTCTGAAGTTCTTTGAACTTTTCTTCTGGCATAATCTTGTCTTCAGAAATCTTGAAGAAACAAGTCTGCATAATGATGTTAATGCGGCCACCAAGACCAATTTCTCTAGCGAGCTTGTTAGCATCGATTACATAGAGTTTAGCCTGTTTCTTAATAAGTTCTTCCTGAGTTTCAACTGGGAGGTGTTCCCAAACTTCGTCTGCACTGTATTCGGTTTCGAGAAGGAAGTTGCCGCCCTTCTTAAGAGGCTTAACCATATTGTACTTTTCAATGAATGAGAAGTTATGGCAAGCTACGAAGTCAGCGTGAGAAATCAAATATGGGCAGTGGAGAGGCTTGTCACCAAATCTCAAGTGAGAAATAGTCATGCTGCCAGATTTCTTTGAGTCATAAACGAAATAACCCTGAGCATAGTCTTTTGCGTTAGTACCGATAACTTTGATTGAGTCTTTGTTAGCACCAACAGTACCATCAGAACCCATACCATAGAACATTGCTGAGAATGTAGTTGGATCACCAGTTTCGATTACTTCGCCCATTGGAAGGCTGGTGTTGCAAACGTCATCAATAATACCAACAGTGAAATGATTCTTTGGCTTGTCAGCTTTGAGGTTATCATATATAGCAATAACCTGATCAGGAGTGAAGTCTTTTGAACCTAAACCATAGCGGCCACCAACAACTTTTGGCCAAGAAGTAGAGAGGTTCACCAGCAGCACCTGGTTCTTTGGTTCTATCCATAACGGCAACTTTCTTAGTTGTCTTTGGGAAAGCTTTGATGAAGTCTTTTGCGCTGAAAGGTCTGAACAATCTAACTTTAACTAGACCGACCTTTTCGCCTTTTGCATTGAGGTATTCAGCAACTTCATGAACTGTTTCAGCGCCAGAACCCATAATAACAATGATTCTGTCTGCATCTGGAGCACCAACATATTCATAAATCTTATAGTTACGTCCAGTCATTCCGCCAAGTTTATCCATAGCTTTCTGAACGATTTCTGGAGTCTTAAGATAATATGGGTTAACTGTTTCACGACCCTGGAAGTAAACGTCTGGGTTCTGAGCAGTACCACGAATTGTTGGTTTTTCTGGATTCAAACCACGAGCTCTGTGAGCCATAACCAAATCATCATCAATCATAGCTCTGATGGTTTCATCATCAATTGTTTCGATTTTATTAACTTCGTGAGAAGTTCTGAAACCATCGAAGAAGTGCATAAATGGAACACGTGCTTCAAGAGTAGCTGCCTGAGCGATAAGAGCAAAGTCGTGAGCTTCCTGAACTGAGTTAGAAGACAACATTGCAAAACCAGTCTGACGGCAAGCCATAACGTCGCCGTGGTCACCAAATATTGAGAGACCCTGACAAGCTATTGAACGAGCAGTAACATGGAAAACTGTTGGAGTCAATTCACCAGCAATTTTATACATGTTAGGAATCATCAACAACAAGCCCTGAGAAGCGGTAAAAGTAGTAGTAAGAGCACCAGTTGCTAAAGAACCGTGAACAGCGCCTACAGCGCCGCCTTCTGACTGCATTTCATAAACACTTGGAACAGTTCCCCAAATGTTAGTCATACCAGCTGCTGAAAAAGCATCAGCATGTTCACCCATGGTGCTAGAAGGTGTAATAGGATAAATAGCTATTACTTCGTTAACTTTGTGAGCAATACGAGCGGTAGCTTCATTGCCATCCATCATGGCATAAGTCTTGGTAGTCACGTTATGCACTCCTGACCTTAAATTTGGTTTCAGCGATAAAAAATCTGAACCTTTTTTTACTAGCAAAAAGTTTAAGGCAAAGAAGAAAACAAGTCAAGTTTTTTGAAAATTGAGATAAAAGATATAAGATATAAGACCAAAACTTGAGATACAAGATTGAGAAATGAGAAATAAGAATTTGGTGGTTAGTGGTGAGTGGTAGCTGGTTAGTGGTATGAGAAAAGTGAAAACAGGAAACAGAGAATAGATTCAAGGCTCAGTTGCACACATCAGAACAACAATAGTCAAATCGTCGCCGGCTTCAGCATCTACTCCCACATAATCTAAATAAGCTTTATAAATATTATTATAATAAGTTTCCGGGTTCTCAGCCCAACAGTCTAATAATATTTTTTTCAATCCTTCATAACCAAGCATTTCTCCATTTTTGTTTTTGCATTCAACAATACCATCTGTATAGAAAATTAAAGCATCACCTGTTTGAATATCTAAAGACATTTCATGATACACTGCTCTTTTGAAAGCACCTAACGCAGCCCCTCCCATTTTAACCTCTTCTATACTAGAAGCAGAACGTCTAACAAGCATAGGAGAGCATGCCCCAGCATTTCCGTATAAATTTTCACCTGTTTCGGAATTTACAATCAAGTATTGAAAAGTCATAATTTTTCTTTGTTTAGCGCTTTTAGTAGCAAGTATCATTTTATGAAGGTTGTTCAATACATTTGCAGGAGATTTCAAATCAAAATTTCCACTAAGTATAGCGGCCTTAGCCATAGACATTATTAAAGCTGCCCCAAGACCATGACCAGCTACATCACCTAAAAGAATAGAGAAACAATTATCATTAATTTTAAAAAAGTCTAAATAATCACCACCCACATCTATCATTGTAATTGATTTGCCGTAAATAGAGAATTTTCCCTGTTTAAAATCAGGTTTTGGAAATAAACTTTCTTGAACAATTCTAGCAACCTCTAACTCTTTAAGCCCAACCATAACATTATTAAAAATATTACCAACCTCACCAAATTCATCAGTATTGAGATTTGGAATTCTATGATCAAAATTACGTGTTTCAATAGCTAAGGCACCCTCTTGTAAATTAAACATAGGCTTTATAAAACTCTTTGTTAACAGCTGAGCTAATGAAATAGCCAAAAGCAAACAAAAGAAACCTAACAACAACAAAACATAACTTTTATAATTTATAACTCTATCTATATTTCGTATCGGATACAATCCAACAAAGGAAAATTCAAAAAGATTACGCCCTAACATACTCACAGCAATATAGTTTTCACCATTTATATTAATTATTTCTAAATCTTCCGTAGGCTTATCTGAAGCTCTTCTAGCAAAGCGTTCAAGTTTATTATTTCCGGAAAAAGAGTTAGGAAAAGTTTCTCTAGTATTAATTTCATACGCAATTAATTTAAAATTTCTAGGATTTCTATTTACTTCAGAGATTATCTGATTAACAAATTTTTTTTGAATGCCTTCATGAAGCCAAGTAACTGTTAAAATATAGTCCACTATTTTTTTATCAAAAACAGAAATAAACTTTATATAAGACATATTGCTATTGCTACCAAAGCCAAATTCTTTTATTGAATCTTTGGTTTCTACCAAAGAATAAAGAATTTCAGGGAAGGTTTTTTGCAATACACCTTCAGCAAATATTTCCAATTTTTTAATAATATTTGCAGATAAAGTTATATTATTTAAATCACTGCATACCTTCTTCAACATTATATTTAATACTTTTAATTCATAAAATCTAAAATCTGAAACTTCCCTAAATAAAATAGAATTAGATCTATCAAAAACAATAGCATCTAATGAACCATTATACTTTATTACCCCATCAACCGTTCCAATAGTAGAAGAATCACTTGCAATAAAGAAAAAATCCCAGGCATCATATTCTTTTAATTTATCATTAAAAGATTGAACATAAGAACTGGTTAATCCTTCTTTTTTTAAATCAGTAGACCTTTTATCAACATACTCATCCAACTCAATTCTTATTTTTTTAAGAAAAGACATATATCTTTGTTCAATTTCTAAAAATTTATTTACAGCCCAAGATTTAGCATCTTCAATCATAGTTAGTCTTTTATTCTGCCTATATTCAAAAGAAATTACAGCTAAAGAAAGAAGAGGTATCCCTGAAGCAAAAAGAAATAGAAAAGCAAGTTTCAAACGGATAGAAGCATTTCCTGATACTTCTAGCACAATAGTATTCCAAAAATATCTAATAATTGGAGTAGAAAGCAAAATATATAAAATAAAAACAATTAAAGTTTTAAATAATATATTAAAACAAGTATAGCTTCTCTCAGCAAGAGTAAAAACCCTTATATTTTTTGTTAAATACTGATTACAAATATAATAATTATCATTTTCTAAAAAATATCTACCTAATTCAGCATGGCTCTTCAATTGTTCTTTTATTTTATCAATGTCATTTATTGAACTATTAGACCAAAAAACTTTTTCTATGTTATCATTACCATACAAACCAGCTATTATTCTTTCATTAGACAAATAATCTAAAATATTATATTTTAAATGAACAGTATCATTTAATAAATTCTTAGAAATAAAAACAAAAAATCCCCCCCACTTTAAGCTATATACAGCAGATGGAGGAATTTTTTCAGAGCCATCAGCCCGTATCAACCTATAATCATTTTCTTTAAAAAGATTATAAAAAGACTTATCTACAAGTCTAGAACCAAATATTTTTTTTGCAGATTCATCATCAGGAATTTTAGTATTATTTTGATAAGTATTATTTATAAAAAACTTTGAATAAGTTAAAGCTTCACACCACTCTTTACTACTAAATCTATATTTATCAGCATTAGAATTATACTTTATAACGCCATTATTTTCTAAAATAATAAAATCAATACTATCTCCAAAAAAAATTTTGAGTTTCTTGCAAAAAGCAACACAATGATCAATATTTGAATTCTTATTATTAATTTCACTCAAAGTAAATTCATGAAATAATCTGCAAAAATATTTTTCGCTAATAATATTTTGCCTTAACTCTGTTAAGAGACGATCTGAATCACCTTTTAAAGATAAAATTATCTGATTCTCTTCTGCCTTAAAATATCTATATACCGAATACGAAATAATAAATGCTGGAACTATAACAAATACAAAAATAATTGTTATAAAACCAATAATTTTATTTGTTTTAATTTTATATTTCATATTAATTACGGTTTACTACTATTAAAGTAATATCATTATTGATTTGGGAACAAAATTGAGAAAAAGCATTATAAATATTATTATAATACTTTTCGGAATCAGAATTATAAGATCTTATCAAGACAGAATTAAATTTATTATAATTAATAATATCATTAGAATCATTAAAAGCCTTAATAATTGCATAAGTATACAAAATCAAAGAATGATTTTTCACAATATTAAAGTCATACTTTTTATAGTCATAATCAGATATTTTCCCAAGAGGTGGTTCTGAATAATCTAAATAATTAATTTTCTTTGCTTCACAGTCAAATAATACTGGTGGACAATGACCTGCATTTGTAAAAGAGCAACAACCATCATTCAGGTTTAAAACCAGATATTGGAATGTCATAACGTGACTTAAGCTTTTACCAGATATTCCAAAAAACATTCTATTCAATCTGCTAGTTAACAAAGCAGAATCTAGTTTTGTCTCCTCGGAAGAGGTTAAAACAACAGATTTAGCCATAGCCATAATTAATCCAGCAGGAATGCCTTTCACAGAAACATTAGCAATTATGATTCCAAAAAAGTTTTCATTGATTGTAAAACAATCATAATAATCTCCACCAAGAGTTGTTGCAACGATGCTTTTTCCATATATACTAAAATTTGAAGAATTAAATTTATTATCAGGGAACAAACTTTCTTGAACGATTTTTGCAACCTCGAAATCAGCTAATCCTTCAATAACTCTATTAAAAACTTGATTTAAATGACCAAACTCATCCTTATCACCAATAGGAATTCTATAAGAAAAATTTCTATTTCCTATAGCTAAAGCAGCTTCACCAAGTTTATGAATAGGATTTAAAAAATGTAAAGCAAGAATATGAATTATAATTATCGTTAAAAGAAGACTAAGGATAATACCACTAATAATCTGAATAAGAATAATATTGATTCGTTTATCAATAAATTCTTCAGGATAAACTGCTAAAATTGACCAATCTTTTAAAATACTTCCATTAATACAGATAAATACATAGTTTTTACAATTAAATTTTATATAACCACTAGTTTTATTTACCATTCCATTATTATTCTCTAATACAGAGTCAAGAATTCTTTCATATTTTTTATCTCCATAAAAATTATTACTAACATTAGATTTTATATAAAAATCAGCATTGTCCATACTTTCAAACAAAGATTTATGAGTTTCACGCAAAAACAAATTTTGAATATATTCTCTATCCCACAACATAAAAAAGACATAATTATTGTTATAATGATCTCTATCTCCAAAAGCATAACTAAAATATATTCTTGTTAATTCACCAATATTAAAATCTGAAATATTACCAAAATTTTCAATAAAAGCATCAAGATATTCAGAATTTTCTAATTTAATAATATTAGATTTAGCATTATTTTTATGGCTATTACTAACTTTCCTATTAGAAAAAGATAAAATGGTTTTTCCAAAAACAGTCATAGTATCAAGAGTTTGTTTTGCATTTGTTTCATCTCGTTTATAGCCAATTAATCGACTATTACTAGCTATTATATATAGTTCAGAGCAATTAAATTCATCATATAAAGATTTTAATTTCCATATTTCTTCTTCTTTAATAACACCATTTCCAACAATTTTTGAGATATCTGAAACAATAGAATTTAAGCGTAAATTAAAATCATCTAACATAGAACGATAACGAGCTTCTAATTCTCTAATAGATTTTTCTAATTCACTTACAATCTCATTTTTAATAGATAATTTTTGACTATCAAGATAATCCTTTGTTATAAAACCAATTACAGCAATAGGTGCTAAATTGGCAAACAAGAACAAAGTTGTTAATTTCCATCTAATAGAAAAGAAATTTCGCTTATAAAGAAACCGAAATAAAAAACATAAATAGATTAATAAAATAATAAAAATAATTATACAAAAATAATAATTCCTTCTGTATTCATAGTCCCATCTAATATCAGTTTTGGCATAGAAACAAAAAGTTCTAACAGAAGGATCAGGCATAGACATTATAATTAAAGCCCTATTATTTTCAAAAATACTATCTCCAGCGTTTTCAAAAACAGTTAGAGCCATCTTAATATCTGAAATATATTTCTCAGGTAAAGAGGTAACAGGAATATTGAAATTTGGATTTAACGAATAACCAACAATCAAAGATGGATCACTTTTATTTACTGTTTCAGATATTTTTTCTAATCCTGTAAAGTCAGAAAGAAGATCATTAGAAATAAAGCATAAAAAGCTAATATTATCTTTTATTGAAAACCAAACATGATTTAATCCATCACCTAATTCAGTAAGAAAAGGACCTGCATTAAATGACCTTCCTAAAGGAATCTTAAAATTCTCAGGAATATATATTTTCCCAAAAAAGTTTCTAAAAATATTAAAATTTCTTTTTATAGATTCTATATTTGATATAGGAAAAGAATAATCACGACTAACCTTTTCAGTAACTTCTTTTAAACTTAAATAGAGTTTATCTAAGATATATTTATATTTAATTCTATCACTAAGTCTTGTATTAACTTTTCCTTTGTTATCCCAAACAATAAATTGAATTTTGTCAGGATAATTCTTTTTCAAATTATTTATATTTAATTCTAAATATTTTAAAGGATTATCGGTCTTTTGAGCAAATTCTGA
>ONIU01000286.1 GCA_900317935.1 uncultured bacterium | reverse complement strand
AATCTACTGAAACGAACGATAAAAACTCCCAAGCTATATTTCTTTGATACAGGTTTAGTCGCTTATTTAACATCTCATAATACTCCAGACTTATTAGCTAATGGCGCTATAAATGGTTCAATACTAGAAAATTATATTGTTTCTGAAATTCGAAAAACTTATTTCAATAATGGTCTAAATTGTCCAATGTGGTATTACAGAGATAAAAACAATAAAGAAATAGATATAATTATTGAAACCGATGGGGAATTGCACCCATTAGAAATAAAACGATCAGCAAATCCAGCTTCAGAATTAATAAATACCTTTTCGGTATTAAATAAATCATCAGTCTCTAGAGGGAAAGGAGCGGTAATTTGTATGAAGCAAGATTTATCCGCTTTTAATTCAGATAACTTTATAATTCCAGTCTGGATGATTTGAAAATGGAAGAGTTGTCAGACTCTTACACCACTCACAACCCACTACACTGACAATAAAAAAGCCCCTTTCGGGGCAGAAAATGAATGAAATTGTTATTTATTTGCACCAGCTACGGCAGCGCCAATAGCAGCTCCAACAACACCAGCAGCACCAGCGATAACACCAATACCTGCGGCCATGCCGCCACCAACAACACTACCTACACCTGCGAGAAAAGAAGTAATTGCAACTGCTGAAAACATAATTTATATCTCCTTAATTTGAATTTCATTTTATTAAAGTTCCTATATCTTTTTCCGTTCAAATAATAATTTTTCATAAAAAAGTGGTCAACCTATAACGACCTTCGCAAACCCGCATTATATCCTTTAGATTGACCACTTTAGCCTTTTAGAGTAAGATTAAATCAAATTTTTATACCCCTACTGTTCGAGCAATATTCCCCTCTTCTCTGGGATGAAGCCAAACTTCGCTCAGCTCTACTCCATGTTGCTCTTGTCTGACTTATAATTTGTAACTTAAAGCTTATATTTCAATTTCTAGTCTTATATCATATATCTTAAATGGCTCAATTCATTTGATTAGAATAACCTGATTTGGTATAATAATAAAAAGAAGGAGGAAGTATGAGCAAATTTAGATGGATTCGAGAAGACATTATTATCGATTTTCCGCTTCCCCCAACATTACAAAACGATATCAAAGAAGCTGAAGAACTTGATCTCGAAGGCAACATAGAATATTCCTGTGTCGCTGACGCAATAGATGTTTTATGCAAAGATTATGTAGCTAATGGCATATTCACAAAAAAGCAATGGGAAATAGTTGTTAGCAAATATCCATATGTATAATAAATTATTGAATTTATGGAAATATACGATTTGACAAAATGTGAATACAGCAACCGTCATGGCTCGTATGGAGGTATGGCTGGCGATAAAGACGGCATTATATTCAACAATGAGTTTTGGATTGTAAAATATCCTAAGTCATCAAAACAGTTTATTACCAATCTATCGGTCAGCTATGTTTCTTCCCCTTTATCTGAATTTATTGGAAGTAATATCTATGAGATTCTAGGTTACGATGTACATAAAACAATATTAGGCTATAGAAACAACAAAATTGTTGTAGCTTGCAAAGATTTTCGAAAGAAAAATGAAGATCTCAGAGAAATGAATAAGATAAAAAATGCAGCTAACAGAGAATTAGCAGAAATTTATCAAAATGTTTCTTTTACAAGTTCTTCTACAGGTGATAGAGTTCAATTACAAGAGCTATTATTGCATCTTAAAAACAATACTATTTTATCTAAAGTTTCTGGTGTAACTCAACGCTTTTGGGAAACCGCTGTTATTGATATTTTAATAGACAATAATGACAGAAATAATGGCAATTGGGGAATACTATATAATTCAGATACAGATAAATACAGATTAGCACCTATTTATGACAATGGGAACTCTTTTTCTAATAAAGCTTCCGAAGAAGATTTAGAAAAATATTTACAAGAAAAAGATCTAGAAAATAGACTTATTGGTGGAAGAACGGCTTATGATTATAATGGTAAAACTTTATCAGCTAAAAAACTTTTAAATTTTGACAATAATGATTTAAAAGAAGCTTTGATAAAGATAATTCCAATAATTGAGCAAAAACTACCTATTATTTTTTCTTTTATAGATGATATTCCTGAAAAATATAATGACTCACTGGTGTGCAGCAAATCAAGAAAAGAATACTATAAACTAGGCATTCAAAAAAGATTTGATAAACTATTATTCCCAGCCTATAAAAGATGAGACTTTGGGTATAATCATTTCAGGGTTTGTAATCCCTACTCTTCGAAGGTATTGCCCCATTCTCGGGGACATTGGCAATGAGCAATGTGCAATGAGAAATTAGCAATTATTCTTCTAAGACAGCTTTATTGTTTATTGAGTATTTTTCAAATTAATCCGGTGGTATAATGAAAATTAGAGAAAGAAAAAAGTATTACTGTATTTCCATTTAAAAAGAGAAAATATTAACTATGAATAAAAATATAGTTATGGATAAAAGCAAAGCTTGGCTAAGAGATTAGAGATAAGAGATTATAGAGAAGGGAATTGTTTAGGTAGAAAGACCCCTTTCGGTTACTACGTAACCACTTCCCCCAACTGCTTCGCTTTGGGGGCAGATCGTTTTCCCGAAGAAGCGCACCCAGTTTAGCTGGGGCTGCCGCCAAGGATGGCGGCGTGCAAGCGAGCGACAGGAGGTCAGCGAGTCGCTG
>ONIU01000287.1 GCA_900317935.1 uncultured bacterium | reverse complement strand
TAATAATCCTCCTAGATTGGCATTACTTGTCCGCTACTGCCTTGACAGCGCAAGCGAAGGAGCGGATTGGTGCTTGTAAGCACGATAAGAACATGGAAATAAGACCTTCTTTGCCTGGAAGTTTGGAAACTTCGAGGATGCCTTTGGCGTCGACGAATTTACCTTCGACGATACCGCCTTTGACGACAAGAACATCTTTGTGTCTCTTCGCATATTTGGCGACCACTTTGGCACCAGCAATAACATCTTCAGAGAAGACGATAGCGTTTGGACCTTTTAAAACGTCTTTGAGTTCGTTGTAGCCTAATTCGTCACAAGCACGTTCAACAAGAGAGTTCTTGTAGACGTTCATTTCAGCGTTTTCTTTGTGGAGAGCACGTCTGACTTCTTGAATTTGAGCAACTGTTAAGCCACGATATTCACAAACAACGATTGTTTGGCTCTTTTTCGCTTTTTCACTGATTTCCTTAACGGTCTCGGTTTTAGCGGCTAAGACTGCTTGATTCATATTCTTGACCTCCTTTTTCTAAAAAATTGATTTTTTGAGGCTCCAATATACGGTGGGCATTTTATACATACGCCTCGGTAACATGATTAAGACTATTTCGTCCGTTACTGTCTTAGGTATATTGTGCTTTTTGTTGATTAACGACCAGCAAATGTGAATTGAATGGCTGGACCCATGGTCGTATGGATGACAGCTTTCTTGAAGTAGGTGCCTTTAACTGCGGCTGGTTTAGCTTTGATAATAGCTTCAACGAGAGCGGTTAAGTTTTCGGCAATCTTCTTGGCGTCGAATGAGACTTTGGCGATGCAAACGTGCATATTTGCTTCCTTGTCAACACGGTATTCGACTTTACCAGCTTTGATTTCCTTGATGGCTTTAGCGATATCTGGGGAAACTGTACCAGTCTTTGGGTTTGGCATTAAGCCTTTTGGACCTAAGACACGGCCTAATTTACCGATATTGCCCATCATGTTTGGTGTCGCAACGATGACATCGAAATCGAACCAGTTTTCTTTTTGGATCTTTTCGAGCATTTCGTTACCACCTGCGAAATCAGCACCGGCGGCTAAAGCATCGTCAACTTTGTCGGTGATGGCTAAGACTTTTTTGGTTTTGCCATTACCATGTGGGAGGATGAGAGTTCCTCTGACTTGTTGGTCAGCTTGTTTTGGATCGACATTGAGTCTGAAGCTCACATCAACAGTGGCATCGAACTTCACGGTGGAAGTTTCTTTCACTAATGCAGCAGCTTCTTCGATTGTGTAGAGTTTGTTAGCGTCAACTTTTGTAGCGGCATTCTTATAGTTTTTACTTCTGAACATGCTCTTTCACCTTAGTCAACGACTTCAACGCCCATATTATTGGCGCTGCCTTCAACGATCTTCATAGCTGCCTCAATGTCTTCGCAGTTGAGATCTGGGAGCTTATACTCAGCAATTTGTTTGAGTTGAGCTCTGGTAATTTTGCCAACTTTGCCTTTACGGCCAGTAGCACTACCTTTTTGAATGCCAGCAGCTTTTAAGATTAAACCTGCCACTGGAGAGGTTTTGACGACAAAGTCACAGGACTTGTCTTCATAAGCTGTGATAATAACTGGAACGATTTCGCCTTTTCTATCAGCGGTTTTAGCATTGAAATCTGTGCAGAATTTACCCATGTTAACACCGGCAGAAGCGAGTTTTGGACCTGGTTTTGCTTCACCACCAGGAAGTTCCATTTTCACGACTTTCGCGATTTTCTTCACTTGACTTTCCTCCTTTTAACGTAGATTTGTCAGTGCCGTGGTTTATTGAGTGATCGCCACTCTTCCACGGAACGTAATTTTCTCACGTGCGCTTACGCTCTCTCATAGCGCTAGACAACACGCTTATATATCGTATCAAAATACGTATGAGCGTCGCAAGCGTTTTTTTAATTATTTTTCCTAAACAAAATAAAATCTCAAATCCAAATCATTAATGATTTGTTTATATTTGACTTTTCTTTATAGCGAGTGTATTATAACGGCAACAAGATGTCCAAAAAATTTAAACTCAATCCATACTTCAAAGGAAAAATACAGAATTAACTGTATTTGATATATACATATACTTATTAATTCAATCTTGTTATAAATTTTTTATTTTCTTTTTTTTTCGAGCTTTTTTTTCCATTACAATCTTTTCAAAATTATTAATAAAAATTTTGAGCAGATTGCAATATTCTTCATAATTATTATCCATTTTTATTTCACTTATATAATCGTTCAATTGATTTAATCCTTTTAATTCTTCTATTACATCACTTCCTCTAAAATGTTTCAAACAATCAACAAAAGTCAAATTAAATATAGCATTAAATTGACTTTTTTTAATTTCATCTTTTTCATTGATTAATGAATCTATAACATCTTTATTATGTGAAGGTGAATATCTTGTATATTTAGGACTTATATCTTCAGAGAATATTGATTTTAATGTTTTATTTAAAAAACATTTATTATAACTTGTTTTAGAACTTATTAAATGATTTTGTTTCAGCTTGAATAATTTTCTTTCTTTAAATAATTTTTTATTAAGCTCCGGATACAACATTTTTATTTTTTTGTTTATAAAATGTAAAACACTATTTAATATAATATGCTTGCATTTCCTTATAATATTATCATCTGAAAATTTATTATGTTCACCCAGACCAG
>ONIU01000105.1 GCA_900317935.1 uncultured bacterium | reverse complement strand
TTTATCTCTGAAAAACTGGCTCATTACATGGTTCCAAATGTCTATATCCAGTTAGAAAAAATGCCTCTGACTTCTTCAAGAAAAATAGACCGAAAAGCTTTGCCAAAACCTGAAATAAACATTGAACAGGCCTTGTATGCCGCGCCACAGACTGCAGAATTGATGATGATTTCTTCGCTAACGGTGGTACCTCGCTTACTGCGTCTAAAGTGGCAGTAATGTGCCTTAATGAAAATATTCCACTCGTCTATGCAGATATTTTCAAATATCCTACCATAAGACAGCTCACACAAGCTATTTACGGTAATGTTGAAGAAACAGAAAACATAGATGAATTTGCAAAATATTCATACAACGCAATTGACACTCTGTTAGCTGCCAATGATGTAAGAAATGCAGATGAAGTAGTTGCTGGAAAGCTAGGTAATGTTCTATTAACTGGTGCAACAGGGTTTTTAGGAATTCACGTATTAAAAGAATTTATAACTAATTACAAAGGCAAAATTTACTGTCTTGTTCGCAAAGGCAAATATGATACACCTGATAAACGCCTAATGAACATGATGATGTATTATTTCGACAGCCCTTACAGGGATTTGTTCGGAAATAAAATCATCTGCATAGATGGTGATATAACCAATATTGATGAAGTAAACAAGTTATCAGAAGTTCCCTTTGAGACTTTGATTAACTGTGCTGCCTGCGTTAAACATTTCGCTTCTGACGAAACATTAGAAAAAATCAATGTTAAAGGGGTCGAAAATCTCATTTCCTTATGTAAAAAGAACAAAAAACGTCTTATTCAAATTTCAACAGTCTCTGTGGCTGGTGAAGGCATAGATGATAAACCACCTTACTGGCGCAAAATAGCAGAAAACGATCTTTATTTTAATCAGCATATTACCAACGAATATGTCAGAACAAAGTTTCTAGCAGAAAGAAAGGTTTTAGAAGCTGTAGTAGATGGTCTTGATGCAAAAATTATCAGAGCTGGAAATTTAATGAGCAGAAACTCAGATGGCGAGTTCCAGATTAACTTCATTACAAACGGTTTTTTAAGAACTCTTAGAGGGTATACCGCAATAGGAGCTTTTCCTATTAGCGGAATGCATGAAGGAGCAGAATTTTCGCCTATTGATGTTACTGCTGCGGCGGTTTTGAAGCTTGCATCCACTAATAGTAAATTTACTGTTTTCCATGCCTGCAATAGTCACAGAATTTATATGAGCGATGTTATCTATGCCATGAATAATCATGGTTTAAAGATAAAGATTGTTCCTGAAGATGAATTTGAAAAACTTGTTAGCGACTATGCCTCTACTCACGAGGGGAGCGAAGCTGTTTCAGGACTTATTGCCTATACATCAAGAGGAACCACAAAAATATACGAACTGGATTTCGTAAATGATTTTACAACCCAGGTGCTTTATAGATTAGGTTTTAAATGGCCTATTACTGATGATTCATACCTGGAAAATGCAATCAAAGCCCTAGACAATCTTGAGTTTTTCGATGATGATAATTAGTGAATGCTTAATATAAATTTATTTTTGACAAATAAAAGGAATCAAAAATTACTCCCCTTTTTGAGGCTGTCTAAAAAAGGGGGTGTTTTTAGAAAATGCTTTCTATTGATCAGACACTAATTATTATTTTTTAACCCTTTTTCGATTAATGCAAAAGTAGAATAATAGTAAACTACTAGAAATAATATTCCTATGTATATTCCAAAATTTATAGTATATAAGCATGCCATGAATGTTATTAATCCAATAAAGAAAACAAAAGTATAATTAATTTTAGTTATATTTTTATAAATTATTAGTGGAACTATTGCTAAAAACGAAAAACTAGATATCGAATAAAAATAAATCCTCAAGTCATCTATTGGGTAGAATATTGAAATCCTTTGGAGTAAAATAAAAATAGCCAATGATACAGTAAGGCTATACATAAAATTATATACACATAATTTTATGTTTTGTTTTTCATTTTTATTTTCTATTAAGTAATTTTTCTCTATATCCTTTAATTTCTTAGTAACATACCAAATTATATATATAATTTGGTACAGAATAATAGGCCAACTAAATACCACTGAAAGATAAAAACATGTCAGTAGCATATGTCTAACACCATCTAATTCAAAAAATGTCTCCTTCTTCAATATACCAAAAGAGCCATTAAAATATGCATTAACACATAATATTGCTATATATATTTCAACAAAACAGAAAGAAACAACAAATATTATAGTAGCGATTTTAAACAGTAATTTCTTTTTTTCTTCTGTCATATAAAACCTATGTATGTTGAAATATTAATTAACACTGATTTCTTTTCTTTATTATTGATTATATTAACATTACAATCAAAAAGCAATTTTGCTTAGGTCATCTATCAATTAACTGAGGCAGACATCTTCATGGTTATTACCATATTTTTTCATCCATAAATCAATAAAAATCAAAGAAACCGTAAATAAAGCTGATAAAAAGAGTATAAAAATTGGAATTAAAAAGATATCGTTAAGAAATATAGTTAACTCAAATAGTAATATTGATAAAATACCAATAATAATTGATAAAACAAGGTTGATATCACCCATTTTTTTTATGAACTGTATAAAAAGAGCCTCGAATAACACTAATGCAAAAATTGATAATATGTATGGTAAACAAGGGAAATCAGGTGAAAAAATAAATGAAAGAATATTTAGACCGGGTAAAAATAAAAGCATACTTATATATATCATTAAGTAAATACTATTTTTAGACAATACTTGTTTGGTTGGTTGTTGTTGTTCTTCTTTTTTATCCAAATTTTCTTTATTTTTCTTTATACTCTTTAGCTTCGTTCTTATGAACGATATCATATAAATCATCTGAAACAATGTAATAGGCCAATAAAAAATAATCATACCCGCACCCCATCCCTCAAGACTATCTGTTACTCCTTCAAGGCCATAATATTTTTTTTGTGATCCGAAAAACCTGAGTCCTCTGCTACTACCATTATAATATCCATCAACACTATCTATAATCATTCTGAACTCAAACAGGAAGAAGGTAACTACGAATGCAATTGTTGCTATAATATATATAATTCTCTTATAATCATTTTTCATATAATTTCCTCCCTGTTTAAAAAAGATTCTTTCCATACTTTCTAAACCTTTATAATCTTAATACATTTATAACTATTACACAATAATTTGCTAAGGCCATTATTAACCAAAGTATAGACAACCTATCCTTTTTCATGTTTTAATTATTGTTAGAATATTTTTAGGAAGGCTGAAAAATGATTAAAATAGAAAAAGAAATTAATGGCAATGTTGCCGTTATGAAGCTGGAAGGATGGTTAGACACCCAGACTACTGCAGAATTCGGAAAAGCCTTAGATGCTCTAGAAAGCAATATAGATGAACTTATATTAGATTTTGAGAAACTTGAATACACTTCATCTGCCGGATTAAGACAAATCGTTGCAGCTCATAAAAAAATGAACGGCAAACTGACAGTAAAAAACATTTGTTCCGAAATAATGGACGTTTTTAAAATGACAGGCTTTGACAAACGTCTGCACATCGAATAAATGGAAGGCATAAAGAAATATAAGAAACATTCAATTTTAAAGCAGATAATGCTTTTATTTGCTGTAACTATATTGTTTGTATTCGCAATTACAGCTACCGGTGCTTATTTTTACAGCAAAGATATAATCCAGCGCCGTAGCAGACTTCTTGCTTTGAGTGTAGCTAAACTTGTAGAACAGTTTTTTTATGACATTGATATTCAGTATTTAAGAGACAATAAAGTTTCTTCCATATTCAAGGAAGCCAATAATTCTTTAAGAAAAATATGTCTTAATTTTGGTTTAGAATATCTTTATATTATTGTTAAAAACGAAGATGAGAAATGTTATGAGTATATTCTTGCCGTTGCTAATGACGATGAGAAAAACAATATAATCAATAAAGGCATAAAAGACTACCCATATATAAAAGAAATCAAAACCGATGATTCTTTCCGTTACATTATAGAAAGATTAAACGAAGTCTATAAGGGCGTAGTCAGCCAGAAAACCATAAACATGAACAACGAATACGGCAACGTATTTACATGGTTTTATCCAGTTTTAGACGAAAAGAAACAGGTTAAGTTTGTCATCGGGGTTGAATATAGAGTTGATCAGGTAATGACTTTTGTTAAGAACAATGCCATTATTTTCTTTGTACCTATAATGATTGTCAGTTTGATTCTATTTCTTTTGGAAATGTTCATTCTGCAAAAAAGAGTTTTTATTCCAATCAAGAAAATTTCAGAAAAAATGAATAATTTTGTAGAGAACAAAGGGAAAGATTTAGAGCCCCTGAAAATAGAATCTCACGATGAAATAAAAGAAATATCTGATTCTTTCTATAAAATGTCTGACGAAATTGTTGAATATGTTAAAGATATTAAGCAACTTACAAAAGAAAAAGTTGAAGCTGATGTTCAGATAGAGGTTGCAAAAGGTATTCAGTATGGCATTGTTCCACATAATTATGAAATCAAAAACGAAAAATGCATCGCCTACTCCTGCACATACTCAGCAAAATATATCGGCGGCGACTTTTATGACTGCTTTTCTTTGGGAAATGGCAATATATGCCTGGTTATAGGCGACGTTTCAGGTAAAGGTGTTTCAGCAGCTATTTTTATGGCTATGGCTAAAACAGTAATAAGAGAACTTCTCAAGGTCGGGAAAACGCCTGCAGAAGCTTTAAATTTAGCGAATGATGAACTTTGCGAATCAAACCCCGAGGGAATGTTCGTTACTGTTTTTGCTGCTGTATTAGATATTAATACAGGTATACTGACTTATGCTAATGCCGGTCATAACAAACCTATTATCTTAACAGATAAAATCGAATTTTTAGATCTTGAACCGGGAATTGCCCTAGGTCTTTTTGAAGATTCCGGAATAAACGAAGCAAAAATTCAATTATCTAATAAGCAAGGTATTTTGCTCTATACAGATGGTATAACAGAAGCTGTTAACCCTAGAAATGAATTTTATGGAGATAAACGGCTTCTAGAAACAGTGCAAAAAATGAAAGGCAACTATAATCCAGAAGAAATTGTTAAATATTTAAAAAATAATGTTTATGAATTTTATGAAGACAGAGAGCAATCCGACGATTTAACTCTAGTAGCTTTGCTTTATTTATAGTTAAACTGTTAACTCAATGGGAAAAAATAACAGCCAAGAAGTTTAATGATGAAAATATTATACAAAGATAATAGTAAAAATGATTTCTCTTTATTGGAATTAGCTATCGTTATCTTAATAATTTGGCTGTTGACTGCATTAACCCCAGGTCTATCTTTTTCTCATCGCGATCGACACAATACTGAGCTAAAATACTGTTTTTCAAACCAAAGAGTTTTGATGGGCGCCATAGAAATGTATAATATGGATCATACATATATGCTTGATACTGCTTTCCCTGGACGCGAATTTGATGATACAATCAAGTTGTTAAAAGATGGTGGTTATTTAAAAAGCGATCTCATTTCGAGAGACAATGTTTGTACTTACGGTTTTATTAATGTTACAGAATCAGGTAATACTTTTTGTGTTATCCATGGAGCCTGTGACACAAAGAATACTTATGAAACAGACGAAAAACCTTATTACCCTGAATTAGATTCAAATTCACAATGTACTCGTATTAAAGAATATGAAATTTTAAAAATTCAAATGAAAAAAGAATCTAAAAAAAATTTAAGGAAAAAAGAATTAAATAATAAACTTAAAGAAATTTTTCTAGAAAGCCCAACCATTCCTGCTTTTTTATTAGCAATAATATTTATTATAATTATTTGGAATTATTTTAGTGATTTAAAAAATAAAAAAAGGAACTGAATTTACCTCTCATTTCTTCCTAAACTTGCGCTAGTAAGTTTATGTACGTTATCATTTCTTAAAAGTATTTTTGAGGTGAAGAAATGCGGATAAGATTCAAACTGTTTTTTGCTCTTTTAGTTATTTCCCTGTTACCATTAACCCTTTTTGCTGAAAGCTATGAAGAAATGTGGAGAAAAGTAGAAAAAGCACAACATGACGGCTTACCCCAAACAGCTATAAAAGAATTAGAGCCGATTTATAAAAAAGCGATAGAAGAAAAAAATCAAGTCCAAGCTCTAAAATCCATCTGCAAAATCATTACCATGGAGGGTTCAATTCAAGGCAATCTGCCTGAAGAAAGAATAATTCGTTTTGAAAAAGCAGTAGAAACTGCTGATAAAGACATTCAACCATTATTAAAAGTTGTCTTAGCCAGATGGTATTTCCATTACTACGACAGAAACCGCTACAAATTTATCAGTCGTTCTACAACCTCAAAAAATTCAGATTTAAAAGATTTCAAGACATGGGATTTACCCCGCCTTTTTGCTCATATAGGCAAACTATACGATTCCGCATTAGAAAACGAAAAAGAATTAGTAAATGTTCCTTTAAGCAAATTTGATGATTTTTTAACTAATAATAATAATTACCCTAAGGAACTGAGAAGCAACCTGTATGAATTTCTTCTTCACGATGCTTTAAAGTTCTATGGTCATGAAGACCAGAGCACAATTAAGCCTCAGATAGCCTTTGAAATCGATGCCAACTCAAAAGCATTTGATTCTATTGATGAGTTTATTAATTGGAAACCTGAAACCCTGGATTCAGATTCATGCAATTTTAAAGCTTTAAAACTCTATAAAAAGCTTCTTTCTCTTAATAAAGAAAAAAATAACGAAAACGCTTTAGTATTCAACAATATAGAAAGAATCTGCTGGGCTAATAGAGTTGCCGTAGGAGCAGACAAAAAAGACAGATATATTTCCGCATTAAAAAAACTTTCTCATGAATACCCAGAAAATGAGCATTCTGCTTATGCTCTATATTTAATTGCAGAACAGTATAATAAAGATGAAGATTATATAAAAGCTGTAGATTATGCTGAAAAGGCTTATCAGAAATGGCCTGAAAGCGTGGGTGGGACAAGGGCTCACAACCTGATAGATACAATAAAAGCTCCGAGGATAAGTTATACTTCTGAAAGGATAATTTCTTCCAATACCCGCAAAATAAAAATTAACTTTAAAAACTTAAATCATGCGTATTTCAGACTTACAAAAATGGCAGATGAAGATATTCCTCCCAATGCCTGGGATGAAGATTACGAATGGAATCTGAAAAGAGTTTTAAACAAACAACCTGATTACACATTTGATACAGAATTAGACCCTGAATCTGATTATAAAAATCATTCAAAACTTGTAGATATTCCACCAACAAATAAAGGTTTTTATTGGCTTATAGCATCCGAAAATAAAGAATTCAGCGAAAATAATAACGCCATTTTTGTAGATCCTATAATCATTAGTGATTTATCAGCTGTATCTAGAAGTAATGGTCAGATTTTCATATTAGACTCAATATCCGGCAAACCCTTAGAAGGTGTAGATTTAAAACTATATGAAAAAGATTACAGAACTAGAAGAATAAATATTACCTCGAGGAAAACTAATAAAAGCGGATTTGCTGAGTTTACATGCCATAATGGACAATTAGTGCTTCATTGCTCTTATAATGGCGATAGAATGTACACATGCCCCAGCATTGATAATTATTTTAACCGTGGTCGCACCATTGATTCCTGGTTATATTTCTATACAGATAGAGCAATATATCGCCCCGGTCAGGAAGTATTCTTTAAAATAATATCTGTTTATAGCGATAACAATAATAATTACAAAGTAGAAAACAATAAAGATTTACCAGTTATTGTTCTTGATCCAAATCATAAGGAAGTTAAAAGGTTTTCGCTTGTAACTAACGAATTCGGCTCAGTTACCGGCTCCTTTGTGGTTCCAGCAGATAGACTAACAGGCATCTACACGATAAGATGCGGTCGATTCTCTCGAACATTCAGAGTTGAAGAATATAAGCGCCCAAAATTTAAAGTCACTATTGATAACCCCAAAGAATCTTATAAACTTGGGCAGAAAGTTACGTTAAAAGGCCATGCATTAGCTTATACCGGCGCAAATATAGACAACGCTGAAGTAAAATACAGAGTTACAAGAAAAGTCAGATTTCCATATTGGTGCTGGTGGAGACGCCCGATTGAAAATCCTCAGGAAATAGCTCACGGAACCTTGAAAACTGACGAAAATGGTGAATTTGAAATCAGTTTTATAGCTAAGCCTGACCGTTCTATTGAAGAATCTTCAAATCCAATATTTAGTTATTCTATAACAGCAGACGTTACAGACAATACTGGCGAAACAAGAAGTGCAAACAATACAGTTAGAATTGGTTATACTGCATTAGATTTAACAATAGATGCAGAACAAAAATTTAATGCTGACAATAAGTTTGAATTTACTATTAATAGCAAAACTCATGATGGAGAAAAGATTCAAGCCGATGGTAAAGTAAGAATTTATGAATTAATACAGCCGGAACAAGCTATCAGATACTCTTATATCCAATCTGCTGAAAGAGATGATATTTCTGCTATTAGAAATATGAAGGAAGGGAAAGTAGTATTTGAAGAACGCTTCTCTACAGATAAAGAGGGAGTATTCAAGAAATCATTAAAGCTTCCGGAAGGAATATATAGAATTAGAGCTGAAAGCGAAGATAGATATGGAAAAGAAGTTAAAGCAGAAAACAATATACTTGCTTTATCTTACACTTCCAAAAACATGTCAGTAAAACTCCCATATTTCTTAGAAATAACCTCAAAGGATCTGAAACCCGGAGACAAATTTGAAGCTTTTTGGGCTACTGGTTATAATCAGGGACCTGCTTATATAGAAATTTGCCATAAAAATAAAGTCCTGAAATCTTATTGGACTGACTCTAATAAGAACAAAGATTTTATTTCATTTCCTGTTACTGAAGATATGCGCGGGGGCTTCTTTGTAAAAGTTTTCCAGATCAAAGAAAACCGATATTACGACAAAAATATATATATTCCTGTAAAATGGACCAACAAAGACCTTGATCTCAAACTTGTTCATTTTACTTCTAAAATGGAACCTGGTTCAAAAGAAAGCTGGAAAGTCGAAATTTCTGGTGAAGATGCTGAATATAAGAGCATTGAAATGCTTGCAGCAATGTATGACGCCAGCTTAGACGCTTTTGCTTCTAATAACTGGGAAAAAATCAATTTATTCTACATTGATAGAAACTTTATACAAAACAGATTCTCTAACTTTTCTTTTGAATTTAGAAACATGAGAAATAATTTTAAGAGGGATTTCATCAATGTAAAAAGTTACAGATTCCCCGATTTCCCATACGATATAATTACTGATTTCTATGGATATGGTTATCCGAGAATTGTAAGAGAACCTATGGCAATGGTTAAAAGCGTATCTGCGAAACCAGCGGTACCTCCTGCAAGAAACAATTATGCTGATACTCAAGGGGTAAACTTAAAATCCGCTAATTTTATTGCTAGAGAAGTTTCTAATTCAGAGCCTGAAAGCAATGGAAAAAGCAGCAGCACCTCTGCTGCTGATAATAATACCAGCGCTTCACCAGATATAGACCTTTCAAATGTAAAAGCTAGAGCAAATCTTAATGAAACAGCCTTTTTCATGCCTCAGCTTACCCTTAACGACAAAGGCATAGTTTCAATAGATTTTGAAATGCCTGAAGCCCTTACAACCTGGAAATTCATGGGCTTTGCTCA
>ONIU01000043.1 GCA_900317935.1 uncultured bacterium | reverse complement strand
TCCTATTTTACCAATAGAAGACGAAATAACTTTATTCCCGGAACTTTTTAAAAACATTAGGCTTCTAGTAACTTTCGTTAAAACCCATGCCATAACAACCCCACCAGCAAAACCAGCCAATATAGCGGGGATTGCACCAAAACCGCTTGATTTCATCATAGCAAGGCCAATCAAGCCAAACATCATAAAAAAAGCACTTATATTCTGTAAAGAAAACTCAATTAATCTATTTTTATATTTTACAGGCAAGGCATCTGTTTCTAATATATCTGGAATGCCGTTTCCATCTAAATCCTGAAGCATAGACATATCTGCACCACCATGCAAAACCAAAAAGCACTGAAATACCTCTAAGAATAAAAAACAAAGAACCAAAAACAGCGCAAATAGAAAATATTATTTCAATGGTAGTCATTGTTGTGAAAAATTCAGCCATAATCTTTACCATTCATAAGGAGCACCCTGTTGCATAGCCCAAGCAGCCGCTTCTTTCCATCCCTTATCAAAGTCATTTGAAGAAGTATTAAAAACTTCTTTTATTACGGAATCAAAATCAGAACCTTCACTAATTTTAGAAATGAAGGTCATCATTTGTTTGCAGCCTTTTCCAAGACCACCTGATTTTTTTATCAGATAACTGGTCATAAGATAAGACTGAGCTGTAGCAGTTTCTATAATTGCCGGAGTGGTATATCCCTCTGTAAATATTGAATTAATCATATTCAAAGATGATAATTTAGCCATTTGAGTATCAATACTCTTCTGAGCCACTAGCAATCTATATCTTAAGGTATATCTGCTACCTGCCAATATTTCAGCCAAGCCCAACTTCATCCAGTAGTTTTTGGAATCGGCGTCTTTTGCCTTTGAATCAATATGGTTTATCATATATCTGCATAAAGCTGAAGCTAATAGATGCTTTGGATATTCTTCTATAAGAGAAGTAACTTCTTCTTCTGTGAAGGCATTAAAATTAGCTAGAACGATATTTCGAATCATATCTTTGTCGTAATAATTAGATGTAACAGTTATTAAATCTTTTTTTGCATCATAATTAACAACCATTGGCCCCATATTTTCAGCAGAAATAAATCTAACGTTAACCGGTTCCTTTATTCCGCCTATTCTAGAAGCGATACGGCTATACATTTCTGTAAGCTCGCCATGAATCATTGTTCTGCCGCTTTCATCAATATTCGGCCCCAAAGATATCTTAAAGTTACCTAAGACAATTGGTGCGCCAGAATCAGTTATACCTGGTGCTATCTCTTTCTTTTTCTCAGGCTTTTGAATAATCCTGTCAGGAACTTTCATACTGATAAAACCTTGAGAAAACTCTGAAAGTTTATTGTTTATCTGTGCATAAAGATTTTTGTCTTCTTGTTCAAGAACAGGAAGAGCTATAAAAAATCTTAAAACATCTATTCGGTTTGGATTCATTTTAAAAGCTTTGCGAAGCCATTCAAAAGCTTCCTTTATGCGGTTAGACTTAAAGAAATAGAAAGCTTCCATATAACAATACATACTTCTTTCGCCAGAACGTGGCTTCCAGAGATTTAATGCTTTACGTGCTTCACTAAGCCTATCTAAGGTTAAAACGATAGAAATATAAATAGGATATGCTTCAGGGTCAGAAAAAGGCATACAGCCGGCAGCTTCATCAAGAATCAGATTAACATCATCAAGTCTGCCATCCTGCATAGCAAAAATACCTGCAGTCAAGTTAACCGAAGGCATATTATAGCCTCTCTTGAAAGCATTTACTAATCGTCTGGCTGCTTTTTCCTTTTCATTCTTCTGAATCATATAATTAACCCAAAGAAGTTCTATTTCAGGATTTCCAGGGTCTCTGATTCCAGCTTCCTGTAAAGCTTCGCCAGCCTCTTTAGTTTTGTGAAGTTCTAATAAAATACGAGCACCAGCTATATAAGCTTCTGCAGAATTTGGATTCTGTTTACTATATTGTTCAACAAGACTTAAAGCTTTTTCCCATTGATCAAAATCATATAAAGCTCTGAAATAGCTACCACCAAAAGTTGCTGCATGATAATCATTTATCATGGCTTTAACAAAAAGCAGCAATGCATTATATGGTTCTTTTTTTAAACTATCTTCAACAACCTTTAAAGCATCTGAATTCCTGCCCAAATACCAAGCACAAAGAGCAGAAAGGCCATAACCATCTGCTGTTTCAGGATATCGTTTTTCATATTCCTCAGCTAACGCCAGAGCAAGATACATCTGACCTCTTTCTAACGCCTTCAAAACAGCTTCATAATGAAGTTTTGAATTAGAAAGCTTTTCTATAAGCTTAGGCAAACTTTCTGATATTTCCGAAAAATGTTCTGTTAGTTTTGAGGGGTCTACAGGTATTGGTCGCGGCTTTTGAGGAAGCCTTGGAAGATATCTTTGAGCAGTTTTATTGTTAAGCCCTAATGCATTAGCTTTTCTAAGCCATTCAGCACCAAGTAAAGGTCTACCAGCTTGAATTTCAATAAGCCCAAGCATATTTATAAGATTAACATTTCTATTGCCATCAAAATATAGCCTTAAAGAATAAAGTCTGGCATCGTCCAGTTTCCCATCTGCCAAACACTGCTTAGCTCGTTCCATCAATTCTTTCGGTTCTAAATAATTAGGCTTTTTATAAGCCTCTTTAGCTTGGTCAGAAGGGCCTGATTCTTCCTGTGCAAAAACAGAAAAAGAATTTATGAAAAAGAGAAATGCAATAAAAACTATTATAAATCTTTTGCTCATAATATTGATTATATCAAATATATTTAAACAATCAATTGTGATTTAAAGAAATAAATCACTAATAACAGAATTTGCCATAACAACTCCAAGACTGGTTAGATGAACGATATCTCCATCTTTAACAAGTTCGCCAGCCTGAATATGGCGATTAAGACTTAAATAGAATTCTTCTTTTTGATAACCGAATCTTTTTTCAAACAGATTTATATTCAGACCATCAACAAGCAATCGCAAATGCAGCATCAAATATTCATTACGCAAATCAACAGAAGTTAAGTTTTCTTTTTCAGGCTTAATCCCATTCAACCATTGTTCAAAACAAGAAACACAGGAATATCTTACTTGATTTATAGAAGAAACAGCAGAGGGACCAAACCCCACATAATCCTCTGCTTCCCAGTAACCTAAGTTATGTCTGCATCGATAACCCGGTTTTGAATAATTAGATATTTCGTAATGCTCAAAACCTGACTCTCTCAATACTTCTGCCACATCAAACATTTCTTCCGGCCCAATATCATCAGGGTTTTGGAGTTTTCCGCTTTCTACTTTTCTATAAATAGCTGTTCCTTCTTCAACTGTTAAAAAATACGCAGATATATGTTTGAAAGGGTAGTCTGATACTAGTTTTTTTAATTCTGGAGCAATAGAAGAACAATTTGGAACCCCCAATATAAAATCGCCATTAATATTATCTACAGAATCAAAAGCCCTGTCTAAAGCACGAATTACGGAATTTAACCTTGCATTGCGCCCCAATAACTCCAATTCTTTATTTTGCAACCGCTGTATTCCAATACTTAGTCTTATATTCGGTATTTCAGCAAAATAACTGATTATATCATCTGTCAATGTTTCTGGATTAGTCTCAAAAGTAATTTCCTCTATTTCATTAAAATCTAAATGGTCACCAATAATCTCAATTAAGGTTCTAATACCTTTTAAACCCAGCATTGTAGGATTACCACCGCCTATGAAAACGGTTTTAATCTTTTTGCTCAAATAATCAAGCTTAAACCATCCGTCTATATCTTTTCTAAGACGGTCTAAATATCTATTTACAAAATAGGTCTCTTTGGGAACTATTGAATAAAAGCCGCAATAATCACATTTAGAAAAACAAAAAGGAACGTGTATATAAAGACCGGTTATACTCATATAAAACCATTATTGAGCTTCTACAACAAAGCACGGAAAACCGATTTCATTAAGCTGTTCGGCTTTATCTTCCGCTATTTTTTCTGTTTCATACGGACCAACAACTAAACGGTATATTTCAAACTGTTCATCTGGTTTTAACAAAATAGCGTCTATTTTATCGTTTTTCAATAAAGTATAAATCTCATTTGCAGATTTTTCGTCTTCAAATGCCCCTATCTGAACATAATACTCTTTATCAGGAGTATTTGCAGGTTTTGCAGGAACGGTTACTGCAGGCTTTTCTGGTTGTTTTACTGTTGTTTCCTTTAAATCTTTCGGAACAATACTTTCTATCTTCTGATCAACAGCCACAATAACTTCGTCTTTTTTTACTGCCTTAGTTATTTTCTTGCGACCGTTTATATCTAACAAAAGCCAGATACCTATGCTTAAAATGATTATAATTACAATATATACAAACCATTCCTTCAAACCGTCTCCGGTTTGAACAGGCGGACCCCAATCAAATCTTCTTTGTTCATTCATACTAGACATTTTCCCAAAACCAATTGTACAACACCTAATGATTATTATACAAGTGGTTGAATAAAAAAAGCCTACGCTTTTACACGTAGGCTTTTTTTATTTCAGATTATAGTTTTTTATAAGCAACTACATTATCAAATGACTGAAGTCTGAAAGCCTTAGTTACATTGTAAAGAGTTTCTTTACCAGCAATAAGAAGAACGCCGCCTGGAACAAGAATGTTATAAATATTTTCAGCCATTCTTTCCTTAGCTTTCTGAGAGAAATCTGAGAATAGATTGCGGCAGATAACTACATCATATTCACCAAGCTGTTCCATTGCTTCGGAATCTAAGGTATTAGCAAACTTGAATTCGACTTTATTCTTTACTTCGTCTTTAATTCTAAGGTCGCCGCGGTCATCTTCAAAGTAAATGTCTGTATATTTCTGGTCTACAAATCTGAATATTTCTCGTTTGTAAATACCTCTCTTAGCAGTATTCAAACAGATGTGAGAAATATCAATACCTGTTACTTCAATATTGATTCTATCAGTATGTAAATCTTCTATTACAGATAATGCTATAGAATAAGCTTCTGGACCGTAAGAAGTACCACAGCAGAGGATTCTTAACTTTTCGCTATTAGCTTTAACTCTTTCTTCAATAAGACTTGGAAGAATGTTGGAAATCAAAACCTTAGTCTGCTGAGGTTCACCAAAGAATTCAGTGACCGGATTAGTGATAGAGTCATAAAGACTTGTAAGCATAGCTTCTTCACAACCATATTTCAAGCTATGATAATATTCTGTCCAGGAAGTAATGAAGAATTTAGCCATATTGCGGCTAAGTTTGCTTTCAAGAACCTTCTTGTCTTTTATTTCGATACCGCATTTATCAGAAATTATTTCTCTGAGAAGAAGAGCTTCTTCATCATTCATACCCTTTTCTTCAACAGTAGCTTTCTTTATACGGTCAATATATCTAGCCTGTCTTGGAGCAACAACATCTTTAAGTATTTTTTCGATGAATTCAGAACTATTCTGAGCAAATGTGTTAATAAAATAATCTTTTATCCATGCATCTTTACAGAATATATCCTTAAGCTTTTCTTCAAGACCAGCGTGTCCATTTGGTCTGTCTTTGAAATACTTAATTGCAGCAACAACAAGATTCTTATCTTCATTATCAAGCATTTTGAAAATGATATCTGAACTTGTAGTATCGCCAAGTTTTGCAAGAGTAAGGATTGCTCCTGATCTCACAGCATTGCTGGCATCATTTTCAACAATCTGCTTTAAGAGTTCAATACAGCTTGTGCTCTTTATTGAACCAAGAGCCTTAACAATCTGGTATCTGACTTCCCATTTGCTGTGACTAATATATTTCTTGAAATCGGAATCTAATGATTTGTCACCAATTTCACTCAAAGCAACAACAGCAAGCTTAGCTACCTGAGGATTTTCATCGGCAAGCAATGGAATGAAGAACTGTTTAAGCTGGCTGGATTTGAAAGCTCTCAATGCAGAGAGGGCAGCAATTCTAATCTGCCAGTCACCATTCTTCAACAATTCCTTTAACGGGAAAATAGACTTCAGATCTCTCATATTTTCAAGAGAATTGCATGAATTTACAATTACACGCCATTCGCTATCGCCAAGCTTATTGATGAGAGAATCTACAGCAACAGTTGAACCACACTGCCAAATAGTCTTTGAAATTGTTTCACGAATTCTAGAATTAACATCGTCAAGCATTTCAAGAAGTCTCTTTGTAATTGCAGGATCTTTGCGTTTAGCAAGAACAGTGGCTGCGGCTTCACGAACGTCACCATAAGGTTCAGCGGCAATAACACCGAAAAGAGGTTCTATTATTTCAGAACTTCCAGTATTTGCCATTGCAGAACAAGCTTCACGTCTAACGTGACCATTTATATCTCTGAATTTGTTTATAAGAGCCTGGATTGCCCCTGGACAATCCAACATGCCTGAAATAGAAATAACAGCATTCTTACGAACTGTTTCATCAATATCATTGAGCATTTCTTTCAATGTGCTAAATGCTATTTCAGACTTGCAAGCACCGAGAGTTTTTGCCAAAGCCTGTCTCAAAGAATCATCAGGATTCTGAGAGAACATAGAAATGGCACTGGGAACTTCTGTTGAAGGATACTTTTCAAGATAGCGGAGAATCTTAACGGCAACTGTTGGTTCTACTCTGCCAATCTTATCTAAAGAAGCTCTGACAGCCTTAACGCCTAATTTGCAAAGACCTGAGAAAGCTGCTTCTGATATTTCTTCTTCTGGACTCTGCAAAGCATCAAGCAAAGCATTGGCAAAAGTTTCGTTTTCCAATGCAGAGGCAACTTCTACAAGATAACGATATTCTGCTGCATCATGATTGTCCAAAAGACCAACAAGCACATTAACAAGGCTGTCTGAGGTAAAATTCTTGACAGAACCTGGATTAGCCTGTTCAATCTGTGCCAAAGATTTAAAGATTAGTCTTCTTGTTCCGGAATCTTCTTCGGTATTAATCTTTTTGCATAATACTTCGATAGCTTTTGGAGATTCAGTTGCACCTAAAGCACCAATAGCAGTGAAATATTCAAGCATATCGCCAGATTCCAAAGCACCTATCAATACTGGCAAAACTTCTTCTACAGCGATATTACCTAAAGCTTCTACAATAGAATATTTAAGAATATCTGTAGTCTTATAGGTTTCAAGGAGAACTTTAACAGCTTTTGGATCCTGAATCTTGCCTAATGATTCAACAGCTGTTGTTTTAACGTTATCATCTTCATGATTTATATACTTAATAACAGTATCAGTAGCAAGATGAGACTTTATATCGCCAAGAATAACCAAGAGCTGAATAATTTCATCTACGTCTTTTGAAGCATTTAGAGCTGCTACTATTGGATCAATAGCCATAGACCCTAAATTACGCAAAATGGTCATGCCTGCATTTCTTGTATTCAAATCAGGGCTTTTTACAACATTGATGAGTCCCAACACAACATTTTCATGAGGCATTGAAGAAAGTGTCTCAATAGTTATGTTCTGAACCCCTTTATTTGGGTCACCAAGAGCTTCGCAAAGAGCAGATACAACATCTTTGTTTTCTGGATAAGCGGTAAGACTGCGAACAGCTTTTCTACGAAGATTAGCATCTGTATTTTTCAGTTGTTCAAGAAGTACTTCTGCTGTTGCCATAATTAAGCCCCCTTGGCTGCTTTGTTAAGAAGTCTTTCAACTTCCTGAAGCATAAGATCTGGTTTAATAGGCTTCTGTAGGAAAGAATTGGCACCAAGAGTTAAACCCTTCATTACCATTTCTTTTTTGCCTTCAGTAGTAAGGATGATTATAGGAATATGCTTGAACTTTTCGTCTTCTTTAACATGAGCAATAAGTTCAAAACCATCCATGCCAGGCATATTCAGGTCTGTTATAAGCATGTCTACATGATTTTTTGACATTGCTTCAATTGCTTCGATACCATTATTGGCTTCCAACACCTTATAACCTGTCTTTTCTAGAGGGAAACAGGCAACCTTACGTAGCATTAATGAGTCTTCTGCTACAAGAATAGTTTTGGGCATGGTTTAGGAGTCCTCCGAAACTAGATAATTTACAATTAGTGTAAATTATAATGAGAACTCATATAAAAAAGCAACGTATTTTTTACAATGCAGAGAAAACCTTTAAAATTTTTTTTATTTTTCTTACTTTTTTTAAAGTTTCAAACTGTTATAAAGAGTCACAAGCTTGTTATAGGTTGAAATATCCAAATCTTTACAATTTAAACCCAGGTCTATTGACGCAACAGCTTCTTCTTTTTCTTTACGTTCACAAAAATATAGTGCTTTATAAAGACTTGCTCTTGCAAGGTTCTTACCCTTTGCCATATCATCATTTATTGATTTTAAGCCATATCCTGCTGCAACAGAAGCCATTTCCATTTCATTGGCAGATGTCAAAGCTGAAGCTAGTCCTAGATAAGCTCTCCCAATTTCAGCGTTTTCACCAGCCTTAGAAAATTTATCCATAGCACTGAAATAAGAACCCATTTTCAATTCATCTTCACCAACAAATCTAAAGACACTTGGATTAGAATGTTTTGTTCCAGGCAAAGCCAGCATAGTCATAAAATTCTTTGAAGAATCCTTAGAAGCTTTTTCACCATCAGAAATCAACCTTTGACATATTGCTTTCATTGAAGAATCTTTTAAGGTCGGCATCAATTCTTTAACGGTTTTTATTCCTTCTTCTATTTTTCCTTCAGAATAATCAGTCAGAGCAATTATAACTCCGCATCTCGCATCTTCTGGATTAAGTTCAAAGGCTTTATTTGCATAACTTCTTGCTAATTCAGGTTTATAATCTGCAGTCAAGTAGAACCTAGCCATATTAAAATTAGCTTCTGAACTTTCAGGATTGCTTTCAACAAATTTTTTCAAAGTTTCTCCGGCACCTTCATAATCAAAAGAATTAAACTGAGCTTCAGAAAGCATCGAATAAAGAAGAAAATCTTTTGTATTCTTTTCAAATACAGGCTTTAAAAGAGAAACGACTACTGCGTGATGACCGGCACCAGCAGCAACACCAGCTGACAAACGTCTTAAATCATCCTCATTCTTTAGACTGTCTGCTCTTGAATAAATATCAAGAAAAGACTGATATGATTCCGTAGACAAAGCAGGTTTTAAAGTCATCAAGTGTTTTCCAAATTTCTGAAATTCGCAATTATAAATATAGACTAAGCTCTTAAAAATCTGAACTTCAAGAATATTACGACTGTTCTTATTGTTTCTAGCAAGTTTATCTGCTGTTTCTATTGTTTTTGCAGCAGCAACCAAATCACCTTTTTCTATTTCATATCTGGCTTTTTCTAAATTAACTATATATGAATCTTTTGCAATCTTAAAAAAACCAGCCATATCTGTATTTGTAATACCTTCTTTGGCTGCTGACATTGCTGGTTTTACTTCAGGCTTCTTTTCAGATACTTTTTTTGCTCCGGCAACATATGGAGTAAAGGTCATAGAATTGTCAGTTTTTTTCAAAATGGAAGAATCGCTAACAGGAGTCTGTGAAGTATTCATATTTTCCGAAGAATACTTAAGTTCCTGCACTTTTCCGGAATTAATTTCATTTTCGCTTTCATTTATTGTTTCTTTATCACTAACTTCGCTTTTATTCTCATTTTCACTATAAAGAGTTTTAACAGAAGACTCGGAATCAGAGACTTTTGTTAATCTATTATATAATTCCTTAGCCTTAGGATGACCTGGCTGAACTTTCATAACCCATTCCAGCTGTTCTTTTGCCAAATCTTCTTTATTAAGCTGAAGATAGTTTTCCGCCAAATATATTCTTGCTATTATGTTATTTGGGGAATTCTGCAAGACGGTCTGCAAATGAGAACTACTTTCGTCATATCTGTTTAAAGAATATAATGATTGAGCATATTTCAAATGAGAACGCAAATCATCTGGCTTATACTTCAAAGCCTGAGCAAAGTTTTCTGCAGCACCAACATAGTCGGAAACAGCAAAAGCTTTTTCCCCAGCCGAATAACAACTATTATAATTAGTTCCATTAATTGCTGCCTGAACAAAAGCCTCCGAACTACTCATCAATACAGATGCTAAAACTATTGATTTAATTATATTCTTATTCATTTAGGCCGCCTCCAGACAACAATATTATTATTGCTATCGGCAAAAGAACTATCAGATTTGAATATATTATCTTTTACTCAATAAGCTTTTTCAAAAAACAAATAAAAGAAAAAAAGTTAACAAAAACATAAAGATTGACGATAATTATTATAGATTAGGGAAAAATTATACTCATTAAAAATAAATATAAGGGAGTATTATTATGGTTGACGCCATTAATGGCTCTGGGAAAACTATTATTATTACAACAAAACCTAAAGCAAAGGTTGATAAAAGTTCATCTTTCGATGATGCTTTAAAAACCAAAACTTCAGGAACTTCAAAAGCCTCTAGTAGTGCAAATCAGCCAATAATGATGCGCAGCAACATGGAAAACAATATGCGTATCATTCAACAGCAACAGCTGCAAAGGATGGAACATATACAGGAAATAACACGTCAGATTCAGGAAGGCACATATAAGATGTGTGATCCTCAAGTGTTAGCTGAAAAAATATTCCAGGTTGTCAGCGATAAAACTACTAGAGAAAAGTTTATCAAGAAGCTGTTGAAAGAAGAAGCTGATAAACTTCCAGCTAAGAATAATGGTAAAATTACTGAACTAGAAATGAAAAAGCTCGTCTTTATGATTAAGGAATCTCAAGACGAGCCATTCGATGACCCTGAACTGGAAGAGTTACTGAAAGAATTCAGCTGATTAATCACCCAATACAGCCATGTAACAGCTTTCGGGTTTTCTGAAAGTATTGTCATAACCAGGAACCTTGTCCTCAATTTGAGAAGCTTGGTTTCCTGGTTTTTTCAATTCTTCTAACAAAACTTCTAAGTTGCCATCTAGCTTAGACATTCTTATATTTTTAAATTCTAATTTACAAGAATAATATTCTTTGCCTAAAAACAACTCATATTCAAGCTTATTAGCAACATCGGAACCAAAAGGCAATTCATAGAAAGTCTGGTAATATGCTCTAGATAAGATTAAATTGCAATCAGCATTACAAGTAAGCATATTTAGCATTTTCATTTTTGCAGCAAAGTTTTCACTAGAATCACTGTTGTTTTCGTTTCCGCTAAACCCAGGTATTTCCTTATCTGTTTTTACAACATTACAAGATTCCATTTCAATACCATAAAGATTATTAAAATCAGGTTTTGGCTTTATTTCTATTTCTGGTATCAAATAAAGAGAGCCTTTTTCACTGACAACCATAGAAGCAACCTTAAAGCCAATTTTTGTTTTCTTCGGAAGTCCGACCTTTATGTCATTATCTTCATCTATGACAAAACGATAAACACAATCCTCCGGCTTTGAATAAACAAAAATCATAGATTTAAAACTATTTTCTAAAGAAACAAAAGCAACATTTGAACATTCGCATTTATCTGTAGGGAAAGAATATTGTTTTAACCACTGTTTTAAAATGTCTGTTCCTAAAATATAATATTTTCTAACTCCAGTGATAGCTGTTCCATAACAAACAAAACGTGCTTCCGGCTCTAAAGATTCAAAAATAGGCTCAACATCAATTTTTGCCCCTTCAATATTGAAATTGCCTTTCTTCTTATCACACCAAAAATAACAACCCATTTTACTTTCTTTATTATAACTTCCTGGAAGCATATAAAAAGAAGTTTTGTAAGGAACTTCCAATATTTTACCGAGTTTTCCGTTATCTACCTCTTCCAAAGAACCGTCTACTTTAGCTCTTAGCAGTCTTTTTAAAGGAACTATTCCTACAGGTCTATCAAAAGCCTTATAAAAAGAATCTCCTCTCCAGACTTCTTCTAAGAAAACCTCTTTCTTTTCTTCCCATCTGTCATAATATATATCATATGAAACACTTGTTCCACTTGAGACAGGAAACCAAGTCTGATACCAACTTCCATTAGGTATGGCATACCAATTTTTATCTTTTATTATTTCACACTCATTGGAAACCAATTCTTCTTTTGCTTTTGCTTCATCTGTTTTATTGCCAGTACCTCCACTGAACACAACAGAATCCGTTCTATAAACAATCTTGCCATTTTCACCAGGAATAACCTTATCTCTAGCATCATAACAAGCCTGATGACCAGCTCTACCCAAATCAGAATCTACCGCTGTTCCATCAAAAACTTGTCGATATAAATGATCAGAAGACGCTTCGTATTCCCCATCAGATTCGTTTTGTTTAAAAATAAAACGATGATTATTTATTGCATCAATATAATACCCACATATCTGATTATCTGTTGTTAAAAACCAACCTACAGGGTGAAGAGACTCATTATCTGTTTTTACTCTATATATTTCATGAGATTTTTCAAAATTAAAACCAACGCAAACCTCTTCTGAAAAAACAGGTGACAAAAAACTACTTATTAGCAAAATTAAACCAGTAACTCTTTTTTTCATTCTATTTATTCTCCATTAATAGAATAATCTTAACATAAAAAAAGCCTTCTCATAAAGAAGGCTTTTTTTATTAATCTTTTTACTGATTTAATCAATCATCACTGAAAGGATTGCCGCTAGAATTTTCAACAGTAATCTTTTCGCTAGAAGTTGTAACTTCTGTATCAGAACTTTCTATCTGTATATCAGCATTTTCATCTTCAGTGTTCTTGCCGCGATTTTCAACATAAGCTTTAGTTACGTCGTTCTTGCCAACATAGTCAAGGAATTCTTCATCAGTCATCTTACCTAAGAATACTTCATCAACTATCTTACAAACAACTTCTGTATCGCCAGGATTCTGCTTGATAAACTTCTTAACAAAAGTAGACATATCTCTGAAGACATTAAGTCTTGTGCTAGTAAATGCTTTGTAAACTTTTTCTTTACCATTATCAGTTTCCATAGTTAAACGATAAAGAAGTTTAGCAAGATGAGCTTCAGATCTCATAAGCTGATCAGCAGTACAATCTTCCTGCTTAATGTTCCAAGTATAAGAACCAGCTACAGTTTTAGATTCTTCACAGAGGCTTTCAGATCTTTTAAGAATAGCTTTTGCTTCATCTTCAGAAGCAATCATTTCATTATATTCTGCCCAAGCTTCAACAAAAGCAGCTCTCTTACCAGTAATTTCGTTGCCATAGTGAGAACCGTCTAATCCATAAGGATTCTTAAATTCTTTGAAAGTAGCATCTAAGCAGTGTGCATATTCATGAACCAAAGTTGATTCAGCATCTTTATCGCCGCCAGGATAATTATAGTTGTTGCTGCTCATATTGATGGCCAAACCTGAAGAATATGGCCAGAAATCTTTGGTTACATTCGGATATTTAGATTTATCATCAAAACCAGTAGTATCAGAAAGAAGTACTTTAACTGTTGGAATATATCCAATCTTAGCTTCATCAGCAATAGCCTGAGATTTAGATTTGCGGAAAACAGCCAGAAGAGCTTTCTGACCATCGTTCAATTCAGATTCAGACTTAACGCCCATAGCAGATAGCAATTCTGCTTCTGAAGTAACTTTTGTTCTCTTAACAGTATAAGCAATATTCTTGTCGCCTTCAGAATACCAGGTTTTTTCGCCTTCACCAGGAGCAAAATTTCTTGTTACACCTTTTTCCCAAAGTCTCTTAACAGCATTGGTACCTTTTTTAACAGTCTTCTTAAACTTGGTCCATAGACTGTCGTTTTCTTCTATAGGTTCATTAATTGTTTTTACTTCTTCAATAGACTGATAGTAAAAATCAAATTTTGCTTCTAATGCAGAAGCTTTTGTTGCCTGGAAGCAAAAAACAGATACCAACACCAGAGCCATTAAAACATATCTTAGGTTCTTCAAGGTAAAACTCCTAGTTTTTACGGAAATCTTATCCGGAATTATAAATTCTTATACAATTTAAAGTTGATTATTAATTATAATGATTTTTTTGTAAATTGTTAAGGTAATTAACAATAACTTTAATTTCATTAATCAACAATCAAAATTTTTACTAACTAATATACATTAGTAACAACTAAAAAGTTTTTAAAAATTTTTATTTTTTTTAAATAAAATAAAACGATAAAAAAGCAATTGCAATAAGGATTTTAAAACTTTATCAAAATTTTGATAAGATGAACAATTTTTATTACAATTTAATAAAAATTAAACAATAAAATTTTGTTTTCTAATCTTATGTTTTCAGCTAACAAAACAAATTTTAACTAGATTATCAACTTAAGAAAAATGTACACAATTCAACTGTTGAAAATGTGCATAACTATGGGGATAATGATTAACAAAGAAATTCATCTTGTGGAAAACTATTTTAAGATACCCTTTGACATTTAGAATTTAAGCCGCTATAGAAAGATTTTTCAAAGAAAATTTGACAAAGAAAAAACTTTTTAGAAAGTCAAGGAAATTGTGTACACAATTTCCCTTTTTTATAAATTAATCTATGCTGATTATATCTCCACCAAAAACATCTAAAGCATCAGAAACTTCTTGTTTCTCTTTAACCTTTTGCTTAGACATCTCATCTATTCTTGCTATTTCTTCACGCATATCAACCCGCTGAACAGGGGTTTGAGATACTGGATTTTTGCGGTTATCAGCTATAGAATTTTCCGTTCCTATTCTACTGACAACTATTTTTACTGTATCAGGCCAAATTTCTTTTGCAGCTTTTAAAATTATATCAATAGATTTATCTTCTTTTAATTTTTCATAAGCAAAATTAGGAGCAAGAGTTAAAGTTATAACTCCATCAGAAGTTTTTTTTAAATTTGCTGTTTCCATAAAAGAAGAAATAATCTTAGAGCTTTTTTCTACACATGAACGAAGTTTTGATAAATCATCATTTAAACTTCTTGTTGTTGATGTAGAAACAGGAGCATTGGAATAACCCGATGGTTTAGGCAAAGGTGCCACAGGAACTGGTCTTCTAACAGGCGCAGAAACAGTGGTCGGTTCTATAGGCCTGGCAGAAGCAGTTCTTCCAGCTACCTGATTCCCCATAGAAATTCGTTTTAATCCAGCAAGCTTTTGTTCTAAAAGTTCAATACGTTTTTCTAATGCTTCTGAGGCAAATATTTCATCTCCCAAGCCAAGCTTTATTAGTTCAGATTCTAATAGAATTCTAGCTTGAAGAGAATTTCTCAGAGTCATTAAAATACGTTCAACTCTAGTTACACTACCTATTAAATAACGTACATTAATATCTTTTATCTGTGAAGTAATTTCATTAATCTGTTCTGTAGGCAAATCTAATATTTGATTGGCGTTTGAATCGATCTTTAAAAGCATACACCTGCGCAGATATTCCAACAAATCTCTTGCAATGGTTAAGGGTTCGTAACCTTTTACATATAACTCATTTAAAACTGTCACCAAAGCAGCCAAATCATGTTCAAACACAGAAGCAGCAATGTTTTTCAGAGTTGAATAACTTAAGCGGCGCGTCATTTCCAAAACTTGTTCTAATGTTATTTTTTCGGAAATCGATGAAGATGAAATCTGATCTAATATGCTTAAAGCATCTCTGAATCCACCATCAGCACATTCTGCTATCATTGATAAAGCTTCTGGTTCAAAATCAGGAAATTGCCCGGCTTCATGCTCTAACGCAACGATTTCTTCTAATCTTGTTTGAATTGTTTTGCGTGACACCGAATGAAAATCAAAACATTGGCAACGTGAAATAATAGTTGCTGGAACCTTTTGAGGGTCTGTTGTAGCCAAAACAAAAATAACGCTTTCAGGTGGTTCTTCCAAAGTTTTCAAAAAAGCATTAAATGCAGACCCAGAAAGCATATGAACTTCATCTATGATGTATATTTTATATTTGCCTTCTGCTGGTTTGTATTTAACTTTTTCACGCATCTGCCTTATATCTTCAACGCCATTATTTGAAGCAGCATCTATTTCAACAATATCCATGAAATTCATTTCTTCAATACGTCTGCAGTTATCGCAAACACAGCAACAATCGGGTAAACCGTTTTTATCTTTTTGTAAATTCTGGCAATTTAAAATTTTAGCTAACAAACGTGCAGAAGAAGTTTTACCTGTTCCTCGAGGTCCGGAAAACATGTAAGCATGAGATACTCTACCAGTTGCTATAGCAGATTGAATAGTTTTAGAAATATGCTCTTGCCCGGCTAATTCAGAAAATTTTTTCGGTCGATATTTACGATAAAGATTTTGTCTCGCAGGAACAGTCACAATTATTATCTCCGTATAAAAAAAAAGACCTGTTACCAGGTTTTGTTTGAGGGAGCCCCATCCGTATGCATCTTAACTGCACGTTTCCAGAACCTTAGGCTCAGGACAGGCACATCCACATCACCCGAAAGCGGTCGTTTACCGTTGCTATCTTCCGATCCTGGCGGAGTTCACGGACTTTCGCCGTGCGGAACCCATCCATCAATGCTTCTAGAACTGGCCGTTACAACCAAGAATACATAGGACAAGGCCCGAAATCGGAAAGGGCGGGATTCGAACCCGCGATAGAGTTACCCCTATTCACGCTCTCCAGGCGTGCGCCTTAAACCAAACTCAGCCACCTTTCCAAACTGATTTTTTAAAAACCAGCAAAAAAAAGCGCGCCCGAGAGGACTCGAACCTCTGGCCACCAGATCCGCAATCTGATGCTCTATCCAAACTGAGCTACGGGCGCATTTCCTCGGAGAGAGGGGGATTCGAACCCCCGGTACCAGTTACCCAATACGACAGTTTAGCAAACTGTTGGTTTAAGCCACTCACCCATCTCTCCAGATGGCAACGGAGGAAGTAGGATTCGAACCCACGGACCTTTTGAGTCAACGGTTTTCAAGACCGCCGCATTCGACCACTCTGCCATTCCTCCAAGAAGTGTAGGAGAATAATATCACCTTATAAAAAAAAAATCAAGAGCTTTTTCTAAATTTTGTACACCAAATTTATTTTTAGCCAATAATCAATTCTTCTTACTGCTATTCCAATCTAAATTAACTATATCTTTGTTTACAATACTGCTACACATCGTGGTTGTAAGAGGTAAAGTTTTTGTTTCACCCCCCTCAGTTGTTCTAATAATCATAGAAACAAAAAGCATAGGTATATCTGTTTCCAGCGGATGATAATACAAACCAAATTCAATATTATCCATACCCTTAAAATTCTTTTCGCCACTTACACTGCTATGCCTAATCAAGGTTTTGTTTATTCCATCGAAAACATAAGTAATTTCTTCCATATTTAAATTACCAGATGAATCATGAGCGGGTTTAATAAAATTCAAATGATGCTTATGAATAATAATAGGTTTTGATTTTTTACTGCTATCAGTATAAGTTTCTGTATACAAAACAGGATTATTTCTTACAGAATCAATATCTTCCTGTTTATCTGAAGGATCATAGTATGGCATTGCACAGGTAAAATCTCTACGAAGCGAATTTATGACCAATCTAGCATCCTGAAGATTTTGTAAATCAACAGTTCCTTTTACAACATCGCCCCTGATAGCGCTTGTCAACTTCATAACAAGAATGATCAAAGCAGATGCCATTCCAATAGCAATAATGGATTCTACAAGAGTAAAACCCTTTATTTTTTTTCTAAGTCTATACATCAATAATATTCTTTCTCGTTAAAAAGTATTGTAGAAAGAGTGATTTTTCTCATTCTATCAGGTTCTCCAGATGCCGAATCTATTTTCTTAGGGACTTTGCTTTCATTCCAATATACGGTAACAGTTACTTTTTTTAAAAAGCGGCTATTAGGAACAGAATTCAAATCATCTATATCTAATTTTCTGAAATAATAACATTTAGAATAATCATCAGGATATTCTGGATTGGTTACAGTATTGTTAGCATTTTCGCCAACAGGTATAGGAACAGATTTATTAGAGTATGAATCAACCAAAGAACCATTTAGAATAGAAAGCTTATTAGCTGTAACATCTTCAAAAGGAGTAGAGTTAATCCAATCTATTGTTTCTTGAGCAAGCTGCATAGCTCTCATATAATTTATTGACTTGCTTGTTTCGGTTCTGGAAGAATTCAACAAAAGAAATAATGCAGTAAAAAGACCTACAAAAATCACTGTAGCAATCACAATTTCTGTTATAGTAAACCCCTGTTTTCTAATTCTTAGATTCATAACCTTTTTTAGCTCTTTCACTTTTTACTCTTGCTTTAGAAATAGAAGACAACCTTTCTTCCAAATTATAACTCATTGTATTGAAATCATTAATATCAAAAGATTCAAAATACTTTTCTTGCATTCCGTGAGAAGCAGCATCCCCTCTAGGAATATCCATCTTCCTAAAAGTTATTATTTCATCATCTTTTGTTGAAGCAGACATTAAATCAGTGACATTTTCTTCTTTATGAATTACACTTTCTTGTTTTTTTATATTATCAGTTTTTTGCTTGGTCTTATCTATTTTTTTTGTTCCAGGCGCAAAAAGGAAAAGAAAAACAATCATAAAAACAGATACTATAGCAGCAGCCAAAAGCTTATACATCAGTCTTTCCCCTTATAATCAAGAATATATTCCGCTTTAGGGCCGCCAACACTTACTCTTACTGGATATTCACAAGTATAAATCTTAGGATCATGCGTAATTTTAAAATATTTTTTATCTCTCATATCAAACAAATTATCAATAATTAAATTTCCAAAAATTGTAGTAGGAACCTTATTAGTGATAAATCCGCCTTCCTGAGAACTTGGAGCAGAAGAATTGTCATTATTTCTAACAGTTGAAATCAAAGATGCACAAATTGCAGCACTGCTTCTGGTTTCCTCAACAAAAAATCTTCCTCTCATAAGCCAAATCTTTAAATAATCAACATTAGGGTCAGTTGGAGCTAAATCTCCCAAGATACAATTTCCAACATAACTGACTATCATTCCTTTTCCACGGTATTTTTTAATATTGCTTAAATCCAGCTTAGCTTTATCCTTTCCATATATAACAGAAATACCATCTAAATCTAATATATCTTCCCCATTTATATTCTTAACGCGGTCTTTCATGAAATCACTTACATTCATATAAAAATTAGAAACTGTTCTTAGTTTGGGGTCTATATAATGAAAAACATTGTAGCCTTTCATTCCGCCTGAAATCACATTATCTTTATTGTCTATATTTTCACCTGAGCCAAAATAGAAATTATTGATAGAAAGCCAATCTACAGGGTGAGACATAAGTCTGCTGGTTATACCATCAAGACTGCCAACAGACTGGCCAGAAAAAGTATTATCTTCTTTCTTTTCCCATACGCATGCCACAGAAGATATAGGAACTTGAAATGTTAACCCTCCTAAGGGCAAATCCAAATCTATAACAATCTGATCTATCATTCCTATTTTAAAAAACCTTATATAAACTGGTCCATCTACATAAACCGGTCTTTTATTATCTTCGCCGAATAATTCCGGCATAGCTCCACCTTTTGTCTTAGAAGGATTTTTAGTATCATATTCACTAAAATAACTAACTAAGCCTCGAAAATCAGGATTATAACTGAGTGAATTTGCAAATTCACGTCCAACATGTTTGTAATCTGTATAACCATAATAATATTTCCAAAGAGGAATGGCGTCAGCAACTATAGATTGAAAAATAGACGAATTTTGTGCCTGACCACCGGCGTTATTAAAATCAACAATAATTTGATAAGTATTACTATTGTATGCTTTATCTCCATACATAGCTACAGCTTCATTGAAATTCTTTCTAGCACTTTCAACTAAGCTGAGATAAGAAACTTCTAACTCTCTTGTTTTATAAAAATGAGATTTAATATTATAACGATCTTTAAAATCTTCAAATTTTTTTTCATAAGTTCTAAAGAACTTACCTTTTGAAAATTGGGCCGATTCACTGTCTTTAAGATTAAAACCCGCATTTTCCTGATAAAATGTTCCTAATAAAGCTTTGTCTCTTTCAAAATCTAAGTCTAATAAAACAGGTGGATGTTTAGTACCCCCAGAAGGATATTCTGAACATTCAGGATAATTGCGATTTCCTAAATAAACAAAAGAATAACTCTGTTTATCTTTGCCTTTAACCCCTTCAACTATAAATCTTTTATTTACGTAGTTAATACTTGGACAATAGCTTTTTACAAAAAGAGCATATTTATCAAGTAGGGGGAAAGAAAGATCTGTTATTCTGATATCATGATATTCTGTAATCTTTACAGCATCTTTTATTCCATCACAAGAAACTTTTCCTACCAGCATAAGATAACCAGTATAAGAATTTGTTCCTGAACCTTTTATCTGTTCATCAGCAAAAATCTTAACATCACAACTTACATTACCTTTACTTCCTAAGTAATCCGTTGCTATTTCTTTAGAAGCTTTTAAACTAGAACCAATAAAACTTGTAGACCAAACCAAAGATGGAGCTGTTTTTCCAGAACTCCAAAAATCTTTAACAGCTTTTCCAACACTGGTATTTACATCATTAATTCCGCCTTTAACAGCAGCTAAAGATTCATTTATTGCTGCTTGTGCAACAACAATCATCCTCTCTTGGGTAACCGTTTTTGAAAGTTGTAAAACAGCACCAGATTTAAATCTATTTAAACCAGCTATTAAAATAAAAAGACCTATAGCAAGTGCACAAACAACGTAAATAATAAAACCTCTACGCTTGCTATAAGTAAAAAAATGAAACATGAGAAAAACTTTCATAAAGAATAAGGCAGTGTAGCATAATCACACTGCCTTATTTTAATCAGACTAATCAGTAACCGTGTTCATCAGAATCACCGCTGGCATTCAAACCAGCATTGTCACTTACAGATTTAGAATTAGTATTCTTTAAAGCTTCGCCAGCAACATCACCAACATAATCAACACCTGCTTCAACTGCACCACTGAGACTAGGAACTTCAATACCCGCTTTTTCTGCAGCGTAGTCAATAGTAACATCTGCAAGGTTTTCAAGAGCTTCCTGACCTGCTTCATCAAGGAATTTATTACCCAAAGCTTCCGTCATATCGCTCTGCATTGCACCCTTGACCATACCCATCGGGTCCCATGCTCCGGAACAAGTTCCAACAAGTTTTTTAGCTACGTCATCGCCGTATTTCTTACCGATATCTTCAGCAACCTTACCAGCACCTTTAGTAATACCTTTTGTTATCAGTTCTGTAGCAACCTGTTTACCGCCTTCAATAGCAACATCAACAGCCATATTCTTTAACAACTCCTGATCAGTAAACTGACCAGCCTGAGCTGATTCAACCAAAGAATTACCAGCAGCTTCAATTAAAGGTCCTGCAATACCTAAAGCAGTGGCAGCAGGTTCTGTTACAACCAAAATAGGCCCAATAACAGCAGCTGAGGGCGGAAATCCTATAGAAACAACTTTTAAAACAGCATTTACAATACCAAGAATAGTACCTATTTCTGAACAAATTTCACCAACTCTTTGAAGTGTAGAACCTGCAGTATTTAAAGTATCACGAAGAGTGTCAACAGCTTGAGCCTGAGCAGCAAGACCGCCTTTTGCTATTTTTGTAGGATCAGCATTCTTAGCATCATTAATCTTGCCAGAATCATAGTCCTTTTTCATCTTCTCAGCATCTTTTTTGGCCTGTCTAATTTTGGCATTGGCATCTTCAATCTGCTTAATATAATCTACGTATTCTTTTTGATTTTTACCATCATTGGTTAATTTGTCCCAAGCATTAGATATACCTGTACCTATATTTTCAAAAAGCGACACACCACCAACACAAACAGAAGCCATTTTGCCCAAATCAACTTCTTCAAGAGCCATGATTGTATCATATGATTTTTGAAATTCTTTTTGAGCCTTAGATACTTCTTGTGAAGTAGAACTACTTTCACTCGTTGTAGTGCCTTCTACAGGTCTTGCCCATGCAGGTGCAAGCATCTGCATTATCATACAGAAAATCAATAACATGCTCAGAAAGCTGCGCCGTTTCATTAATAAAACCTCCGGTATTGCAGTCTAAAATTCACAGTCAACAAAACTAAAAATTATCCTATTTTCATTATACTCTAAAATAACTAAAACGGTAGAATATTTTTTAAAATTTGTACATTATTTTTTTCTGCTTACTCTTATTTTTCTTAGTTATTCATCTAAATTATCGTCAGAAAAAACGTCTACATATTTTGCCTTGATTTTAGAATAAGCAATTTTCTGGCTATGAAAAAGACTATGGTAACCAGATGTCATATAACTTACTGCTATAGCTAAGGCCATCAATTCAACACCTTTTCCACCAAATAGTTCATAAGAGAGAAGTATAGAAGTCATAGGAGCATTGGTAACACCACAAAAAACGCAAACCAAACCAACACCAGCAGAGAAAGAAGCTCCTAAACCTATAGCTGGGCCGACAAAACAACCGAAAGTAGCTCCCACAAAAAAAGATGGAACAATTTCCCCACCTTTAAAACCAGCATTCAACGTTAATGCTGTTAAAATCATTTTGTAAAAGAAAGCTAATGGTTCAACTTCTCCCTGCATAGCCTGATTAATTACCCATATCCCAGCACCATTATAAGCATTAGTTCTAGCAATAAGGCTAACTACAATTACACTTACTGAGCCCATAATTATTCTTAACCATCTGTTTGGAAAACGTTTTTTATACAAATGATTAAAAGACTCCAGGCATCTGCAAAATAAATTTGCCAAAACGCCGCAAAGCACCCCTAACAAAACCAAAGAAAGGGTATTCTGTGCTGTAGGAGCATTTGGAACATCTAAAATATGAAAAAAAGTTCCGGAGGCATTAAACCAGCCTGCAACTTGACGAGCAGTTAAAGCACCTAAAAAACAAGGAACAAGAGCTGCATAATACATAACTCCAACAGTTTCTACTTCCATGGCAAAAACACCGGCCGCCAATGGAGTTCCGAAGAGTGCTGAGAACCCAGTAGCCATGCCACACATAGTTATAACTCTCAAATCTCTGTCGTCTAGTTTTAACCATCGCCCAATTGCTGAAGAAATACTGCCGCCCAACTGTAAAGCTGCTCCTTCACGACCAGCACTGCCGCCAGTTAAATGAGTGAGTATGGTTGAAATATAAATCAGAGGCGCCATTCGCAACCGAACCAACGAACCGTTTCTAACCGAAGTAATAACTGATTCTGTCCCTGTATCATCATCCATACCAGAAAAATGATAAAGAGCAACAATTATAATGCCCGCAAACGGCATAAACAAAAGCAGCCAGGGATATGTTTTTCTTAAATCGGTGGCATAATCCAAAAGAAGATGAAAAGAGACACCTATTAATCCGACAACAATACCTATAAAAACAGATAACACTAGCCACTTAAAAAGGGCTAGTGTATTAGACTGTAATGAATGTTTTAAATGTTCAGAAATATGAAAAGAGGACATTTTAGGGTATAGGGATTAGAGAGAAGGGAAGAGGGGATAACCAATCACCTACCACTCACCACCTATCACCTTTTAAAAATTAGTAAACTAATTTTTAAAAGGAAGCTTTCTTATAATTCATATTATCGGGCTGAAGTTTGTTTGGAAGCATGTAATCCGTTCTTTCATCTGGCTGTAACGGAACTTTCCAGGTTTCCTTCTTCATCATTTTCTTGAATTTCTTACCAAAGATTGCACCGTAACGATTGATGTAGTCTTCCTGCTTATCAGCGCCTTCAAGGAAGAAAGAACCCACGCTTTCAATTTCAGCAACAGAGCGGCTTACAATACCAGCTCTAACTAAACCGTAAAGAGAAATACCGAAGAAATGATACCAGGCACCATAGTTATCGCCAATATCTTTTGAATCATGACGAATATAAGCAAGTTTCTTCTGCAATGGGTCATTTTCACGATCTTCTCTGTATGGGTCACCAGCAAGAATATTTTCGCAAGTTAAGAAAGTCAGGTAAATATTGCCTTTATTCAGAATATAGCTTTCTGCAAACATGTGATGGAGCTGAACTCTGCGATCAGGATATTTCATAAGACGTTCAGTCAAAGCAGCTTCCTGACCTGTTACACAATAACGAGAAGTCCAACCGCAGGCAAGACATAAGAATAACTTGCTTCTCAAGAATAATGGGCTTGGGAATTCTTTCTGTTTGCCGAATATATGGCGGCCAAATCTGTGCCAGAAACCATAAACCAGATATTTCTTGGCATCTGGAGACCAATCATGTTCTTCGCCCATAGTAGGAACAATTCTTGGATAATAATGACGCATAATATGGCGGCATTTGTTAATAAGTTAATAATGACGCATAATATGGCGGCATTTGTTAATAAGTCTGTCTACGTCTATGGGAACAGTTTTACCAATCTGGTAAGGAACACCGCCGTTTTCCATCTGGTTTTCAAGTTCAGCAAGCTGTTTTTCTTTTTCTATTTCAGCCTGGGGGTAAGAACTCTTAACCAAAGAAGACAATAGCTTCATTGGAACGGTATCAATTTTTCTAATTAGAAAAGCATCACCCTTGGGGTCGATTAACTGCAACCCTTCCTGTTGGTAATGTTCAGCTTCATAGTTATATTTTATCCATTTTTTAAATTCGCTTTCCTGGTTTGGTTCTTTAGCAAAACCAGGAACAGTAGCGACACCTAATATTAAAAATGTTAAAGCAGCTTTTTTAAGATTTAACATATTTTTTACCCCATTATCGTAGACTGTTCTATAATTATAACTATTTTTCGTACACTTGGCAAGAGCCTAATTTAGTGTGATGCTTCTCTGTAGCACATTTCGTTGTGGAATGGCGTCTGACGTCGCACGTGGGATGTGGTTATATTTTGTTGGAAGAGTTGGAAGGGTTAGAAGGGTTAGAAGAGTTGGAAGGGTTGTTCTAAAGCCTCCACTTGAGGCTGTCTCAAACCGTTCTAAAGCCTCCACTTGAGGCTGTCTCAAACCAGGGACTGATCTTCACCCATCACTTACCACCTATCACTCACCACCAACATCTCAACTTTTGGTCTTAAATCTAAAAAACAAAAGGCTGGGTCTTAGCCCAGCCCTTTGTTAAAATTACATTACTAATAATAAAAATCTATTTTTATTATTATTTGTCATTTCTATTTTTTGCTAGTTCATCAAAGCCACTAACAATTTTCCAATCTCCATTATCTTCCTTTTTCCATTTTAAAGGTAATGTATAGTCTTGATTCTTTAATGTAGTTCCTCCATCTAAAGTTAAACTATCTACATGAAGTGTAGTTTGTTCTGTAGCTTCAGTGGCAGTACATCCATCATCGGTTTTAACGGGTAATACTAATAGACCTTCAAATTTTTTATCACCAATTAACTCAAGTAACCTTTTTTCAACATTTGCTGGTTTACTCATATCTCTAGTTTTTCCATCTTTATGTTTATAAACACCACCAGAATATTTTTCGCTTATATAATACATTATAGCCGCAGTACGTTCTTTCCCCTCGGGATCATTAGACGTATTATATTTCGCTAATTCTGTCTTAATTCCATCATATGCTTTTTTAATGGGTGTTAAGTCTCTACCATCACCATAATCTTTTAAGCCAGCACCCTCATCACCATAATCCAAATGATAACTGCTTCCTCCTCCTCCTTTCTAGACTATATATAATATAAGTCAAAAATTAATAAACAACTTCACTGTGATACATCAGCAAAGCTGATTGTGGTTAGGCAACCTTGTTGCCTGTGAGACGGTTTCACCTGTGGTAATCGTTTATAAAATACAGGCTTAGCCGTATCACAACGAAGTGTCCCACAATATAATGTCCCACAAGTCACGAAGTGACTTATCCACCTTTTAGCTGAAAGCTTAGTAGATTATATCTAAAAACGGAAAAAAATCAAGTGTTTGTGTACCTTTTTGTTAAGTTGCAAGTTACAAGATATAAGACGCAAGTTACAAGATTCAAGAAGTTAGGAGTCTTACAACTCCATCTTTGATCTTATAACTCAATATATGGTCTTAAAACTCAAGTTTTGGTCTTGTAACTCAAGTTACAAGTTGAAAGATACAAGACATAAGATAAAAAGAGACAGGAATAAAATTATTTTCTGTCTCTTTTCTTATTCAATAAATATTAGAAGCTTATAGTTCCATCATTAGTATCTAAAAATTCTACCCCATTAAATATATTATATTTAATCCAATTATAGCGTTCTATATCCATGGTAGAAGCAGCAAAATCATAGGCTCTAAAAACTTCTTTTCCATCTGCGTTTTTATATTTAACACCGCCGCCTGTAACATAGAAAGCAACACATTCTGCCATATCTTCAAAAGGAGCGGTTTTAGCATAAGAACTCGGAGCTATTCCATCTGATTTTATCTTTGTATCGCTTTCCCAGAATTTTTCCTGCCATTTGGCAACAAGATTATTGCCTTTTGCTTCTTGATCATTTTGAAAAGCGTGAGTCATTTCATGAACTATTGTATGAACATAACTATCTTCAACATGTTTAACCAGGTGAGCCTGACTGAACTCACGTTTATTAAGTTCTTCTAATTCTTTTATATTCTTTTCAGAAAGAGTTGTTGCTCTATCAAGAATATGAACTTCTGTTTTACCTTTTATAACATAGCCGGCTATATTCTCTTTATCTTCTTCAGCAACAGTAGTACTTTGTGCATCTTCAGGCACAGTTTTGTCTCTGACAATTTTAGTTGTAGCTTTCATAAAACTATTAACTGCTTCAGAATTAGCAGCTTTCATTTTTGCGAAAACCTCATCCATTAGCTGAAGTTGTTTAACAGTAAATTTTGAATCTCCATCTTCAACAGGGATACTATAATTACTTTTAATTTTAGACTTTAAGTTGTCTATTTCTTCTTTTGAATCTTCATTGGTACCAGTAGAAGTATCTCCACCACTATCAGTATTAGTATTAGTTGTAGTTGTAGTTGTAGTCGTTGTTGTATCAGATGTAGTTTGAGTTGTTGTAACAGTTGTATCTTCTCCGAATGGATTTGGATTAGATCCGGTATCAGTCGAAGTTGATGTAGTAGTCGTAGTAGTAGTTCCAGGATTTAAACCAGGTTCATCAGTAGGTGTATTGGTACCGGTATTAGTATTAGTCGACGTAGTGGTAGTAGTATCTGTATTAGTAGTAGTTGTAGTTGTTCCAGTATCTGTATTAGTATTTGTTCCAGTATTAGTGCTTGTATTACTAGATGTTGCAGTTGATGTGCTGCTCCCAGTTGAGGTATTGGTATCGGTATTTAAAAACCCATTACCCATATCGATGATAGTGAAAGATGATGTATTAATATTCAGACCTGTATTCATCCCGATAAGAATACGAGTCATATCAGATAGAACAATATTAACGTCTATTTTTCCGTCTGGTGTCACAGGATTAGTGGATTTACCAGAATCAACGCCTGAGTCAACTCCATTAGAAGCTTCGGCATATATTAAAACACTATCTGAATCGGCAGAAGATTCTTCTTTGGTTTCTGCCAAAACTTCAACTTCTGTGTCCGTTTCATAATCAGATGAATAAGTATTAGAACCGTTAACAGCTCTATATATTGTGTCTAAATAGCTTTCACTTTGAGCCATCAAAGAAGTAGGCAAAACCAAAGCAAATAAAATTGCTGAAAATAAAAAGATATATAGATGAATCTTATTTTGCTTCATAATCAATACCGTACCCTTAAATATAATTATAATTAAAAAAAGTCAACATAGCAATATTTTTTAGGGATTAAGGAAGAAGGGAGATATTGGTGGTGAGTGATAGGTGGTGAGTGGCGAGTGAATCTGGCTCCAGTTTGCTGATGGTGAGACGAGGCTAAAGCCTCTGTGGGATGATTGCTACCGCAATCTGTGAGACGGCAACTGACGTTGCCCGTGGTAGTTGTTCGACAATTACCACAGTGAAACGTCCCACAACGAAGTGCCCACAGCGCAGCGTTCCACTTTTAACACTTACAACTCTTCTCACCCTTCCAACACTTCCAACACTCCCAACACTCCCAACTTATATCTTGTAACTTAAAAGACAATTCGACAAAACAGAAAAAAGCTAAGTAAAAAAACAACTACAGCCGATAGATTTTTGCGTAGTGTCAAAATTTTGCTATACCAAGTTCTAACGGATATATATGCAGAAACAAAAGATTAAAAACAGGCATAACAAACAAATCCGAGGCCTAATATTCCTCGCAGTATTTTATTTTATTTGTTTTAATCCTGTTTTTGCTGCTTTCGACGTATCTGTGGACAGTCAGAAATACCCGGTTGAAGTTTATGGCGATTATCTTGAATACAGAACCAAAGACGAACAGGTAATCACAAAAGGCAAAGCCTACATTTCCTACCAGGATATGAAGATAAGCGGAGATAATATTCAGGCAAATACAGCTACAGAAGATATCTTTGCTCAAGGCAACGTCGACTTTTGGAAAGGCTACGACCAAGTAAGCGGCGACTTCATCGTTTATAACATGCAAACAGGCAAAGGCTGGATGCGAAATGCAGAAGTAAAAAAAAGCCGCAACTACTTCAAAGCAAAAGATGTCTATGTAAGCCCTGAACATACTATTGCTCATGACATCATGCAGACAACTTGCGACAACATCGAAAATCCACACTACAGTCTAGAAGCAAAACTTCTTGAAAGCTATCCTGGACATTCCATGACAATGGAAGGACTTAGAGCAAAATGGCATGGTAAAACCATTTACTACCAGGCAGTAAACAAAAGTCAGGCTGAAGACAAGCGGGGCAAATTCTTTACTATGCGCCAAGGTTCTTCAGACATAGATGGCTATTATGTAAAACTTGCAACAGACCTTCTTGTAAACGAATATCTATCAGGGAAACTCAATTATGATTGGTATGAAAAAAGAGGCTACGGCTTCGGATTCAACGGCACATATTCTGTTCCTCATGATAAAGGAAATGGTTCATTATACTATTATAGCTTAAACGAAACTAAAAAAGGTCATTACAACAAACAGGTTAACTGGTCTTATAACTTAACTTTTAAGAGCGGTGAAACTTTGAGCACCACGATCAACTATACCGGTGACAAATATAACGGCCAGGCAGAAAACCAGGATATGACTGTTACAGCCACATTCAGACCTGTGTTAAAATTCATTAATATGGTAATTAATATTAATAAATTCTATGATATTGATAAAGACAAATATACTCTTGATAAAGCTTACCAGTTTGTAAACCGCTTACCGGAAATCAATTTCAGTTTTCCATCATGGACAGCTCCAATTATTCCTTTAACAGTTAATTTCAGCGGTATGTATGGTCATTACGAAGAAAGCGAAGGCGAAGGCAAGAAAGACACTGAAAAGAAAGACGGAAGATTATCTTTTAGCGTTCCTGCAATAGAAATCCATCCCAGATTCCAGTTTACTCCTTCATATAACTTTGAAAAGAGTTATTACACTGGCGGGAACGAACGCGAAAATGGCAATACTATGGTGAGAGCCAGCCATAAGTTTTCTAATGTAGCCAGTATGGAATTTAACTATAACGTTTCGACTTCAAAAGGTCGTTCACCATTTAAATTCGATAACGTTACAACCATAGATCAGACTTCTACCAGATTAAGATTTGCAGAAAACTCATGGGTTTTTAATCCTCTGAATTTCAACTACAATAGAACTACAAGAAGATTAGAACAAGTTTATTGGGATTATTCAAGACGTTCTAGACAAGATGCATACAGAACATGGGAATTCTTTATGCGAAGAGATTACGTTGTTGATTACGAAACCCCCTTATCAAAAATCAACTTCGGCGCAATAAAAGCCAACAACTTAAATGCCCGCTACAGAATGTCTACAGAATACTGGTCTTTTGACACAAGTATTTCTATACCTCAGCAGTATAAGAAAATAACAACGACCTCTTTCAACTACTCGACAATTATCAGACCTCTTTGGGCTATTAACACTTCTGGAACCTATAACAACCTGACTCACAAAATGAGTCCATTAACAGTAGGCCTAACTAGAGACCTGCATTGCTGGGAAGCAAAAGCAGAATACAATCACGAAAGAAAAGAATTCTGGATTGAATTCTATCTTAAAGCATTCCCGAATGACAGTGGCCGCTTCAATTATGGTTTTGACGATAACAAACTTTCTGCGAAACTGGCTGCTTACGACCAGATTGCTCAACGTTACGATAATTACTAAAAAATACATATGGCTACAAATAAAATATAGTTTATAATAGAATAAATAAGTTAATGAGTTTTTAATAGATACAAACTATAGACATATGGAGAATTATCATGAAAATATATGCCGGTTCTGACCATGCAGGTCTTTCTTTAAAGAAAATTCTAATAGCACATTTAGAAAAAAATGGTCATCAGGTTGAAGACTTAGGGACTTATACCTCGGATTCCTGTGACTACCCTGATTATGCTCACAAAGTAGCAGAAAAAGTATTAGAAGACAGTAGTTCAAAAGGTCTTCTCGTTTGTGGTTCAGGCATAGGCATTTCTATAGCAGCTAACAGACATCCTGGAATCAGAGCTGCCTTAGTTCACTGTTCGTTAGAAGCAGAACTCTCCAGGAAACACAACAATGCCAATATAATTGTTATGGGCGGACGTATTATTGGCGAAGAAATAGCAAAAGATGCTCTAGACAGATTCTTAGCAACAGAATTTGAAGGCGGCCGCCACGAAAACCGCATTAAAAAGATTGAAATCAACAAATAAAACATCTCTAAAAAAGCAGTAAAACCAAGGAGATAAAATGGAAGAAAACAGCAAAGTTTCGGTAAAAAATGAACTGAATGAAAGACCGGATTGGGACACCTACTTTCTACGAATTGCAAAATTGGTCGCCCAGCGTTCAACCTGTATCAGACGCCAGGTCGGTGCTGTAATCGTCAGAGAAAACAGAATTCTGGCTACAGGCTACAATGGTGCTCCTAACGGTGTCGCTCATTGTTTTCAAAGACCGGAAGGCTGTTTGAGAGAAGCTCAACACATACCTTCAGGACAGCGTCAGGAACTATGCAGAGGCTTACACGCTGAACAGAATGCTATTTTACAAGCAGCAGCCTTTGGTGTTTCTCTAAAAGACAGTGTGGTATATTGCACCCATCAGCCCTGTGTAACTTGCGGAAAAATGTTGATTAATGCCGGCATCAAACGTATAGTATTTCTAGGAGATTATCCCGACGAACTGTCTTTGGAAATGTTGAAAGAAGTTAATATGAAGCTTGAAAGGTTAAAAATAGATTAAAATTATGGCAAAAATCCTTATTGACGGTGGTAAACCATTATCAGGAACAATAAAAGTCAGTGGAGCTAAAAACGCTGCACTTCCTATAATTGCTGGAGTTATTTTAAGCACTAAACCGGTTAAACTTACAAATGTTCCTGCTCTTAACGATGTAACAACTATCTCAAAAGTTTTAGAAGCTCTAGGCGTTAAAGTTGCCCGAACTTCAAACAACTGCTATGAATTTGATGCTTCAGGCAAAATAAGTGAAGAAGCCCCATATGAATTAGTAAAAACAATGAGAGCCAGTTTTTTTGTAATGGGACCACTGCTAGCTAGATTAAAAAAGGCTAGAGTTCCGCTTCCTGGCGGATGTGCAATAGGAGTTAGACCAGTAAATATCCATTTAAAGGGTTTTGAAGAACTTGGAGCTAAGGTATCAATAGAAAGTGGTTGTGCTGTTGCTATAGCAGACCGCTTAATCGGAACCAAAATACATCTTGATTTCCCGTCTGTAGGAGCCACAGAAAACCTTATTATGGCTGCAACACTGGCTGAAGGTGAAACAGTAATAGAAAATGCTGCTCAAGAGCCTGAAATAGTTGATTTAGCAGAATTTCTCAACGCCTTAGGAGCTAAAATCAAAGGTGCTGGTGGACCAAGCATTATTGTAGAGGGTGTAAAAGAATTAGGCGGAGGAACCTACAGTATTATGCCTGACCGAATTGAAGCAGGTACTTTTGCTGTTCTTGGTGCAATGGCCGGAGGTCCTATAAGAGTCGAAAACTGTAACCCAAATCATCTTTTGGCTTTAACAGCTAAACTTAGAGAAATGGGTGCATCAATCGAATGCGGCAATGATTATATAATTGCTGGTTCAGAAGGAAGATTGAAAGCAAGTGAAGTTAAAACTCTGCCTTATCCAGGCTTTCCAACAGACATGCAGGCACAGTTGATGACAGCAATGTGCTTAGCCGAAGGAACTTCTTCTGTCACAGAAACCATTTTTGAAAACAGATTTATGCATGTTTCTGAACTTTCAAGAATGGGAGCCAACATAAATATTCATGAAAGAACCGCTGTTATTCATGGAGTAAAAGCTTTGGAAGGAGCTCCTGTCGCAGCAACAGATTTAAGAGCAGGTGCTGCTATGGTACTTGCAGGCCTTGTTGCTCAAGGTCATACAGAAATCAGCCAAATATATCATATAGACCGCGGCTATGAAGATCTTGTCGGTCGAATAAACAGACTTGGAGCAAATATTACTCGTATCGAAGGATGAAAATCATAATTAAAGAGGAAAGAAAATGACTGATTCTTCTAAAAAACGTTTTGAAAAGCTTATTGACGGTCTTAAAAGTTCTGATAGAGAAGTTAAATTAATGTCTATTGCTGCTCTTGGAATTCTAAGAATTAAAAAGCATTCTGAAGCACTCTGTGACTTGCTTGCATCTCCTGACTTAGAAATTCTTGCAGCAGTAATAAAATCTCTTGGACAAATAGGGAATCCCGATTCCGTTAAGTATCTTATCGAATTTATAAGTAATCCTAACGAAAAAATTTCCAGTGAAGCTTTCAATAGTTTAAAGAAAATAGATTTATCATCAGTCGAAGATATCGTTATAAAAGCATGTAGTGCCGATCAGCCAACTGCCCTAAGAAAAAAAATAGTTGAACTGCTTTCTGAATATAATGATATCAGAGTAAGTTCTCTAATGAATGAAATATTAGGTCAGACGAGAGACCCGGAACTTCTTTCCGCAACAATAAGTTACTTTATAAAATATCCCTCAGCAGAACGTCATACTTCTTTAAAAATGCTGGCAGGAAACGGGGATTGGAGTATTTCTCTTACCGCCAACCTGGCACTTTCGAGATTAAAAGACCAAGGTGCTTTCAACCATATTAAAAGACTGGCAAAATCATCAAATTCTGAAGTTCGCCAGATAATTGTAACTTCACTTAATTATCATCCACTCATAGAAGACAGAGATATTTATCAGATTCTGTTCAGCGATAACAGAGCAAACATAAGAAAAGCCTCTTTAGAAGGCTTGAATCTCTTTGCTTCAGACGAAAGAATTAAAATCATCCGACAACTGCTTAGTATTGAAAAAGAAAAAGCTATTCGTATTCTTCTTATCAAAAAAGCTGCTGCTGAAAAAACTCCATTACTATTTGACGAACTCTTTAAACTTCTGCAATCAACAGATGAAGAAATACAAAAAGCCAGCATTGAAGCCTTAGGAGAAATCGGAGATAAAATAGTAGACCGAATTTTATTAGATTACGAGAGAATGCCTTTGCTTCTAAAAGAACAGTTGTTATTGGTTTTGGGTAAAATTGGAAGCTTAAAAGCATCTTATCTGGTAAAAGAAGCTTTATATGCTAAGGAAAGATGGCTAAGAATCAATGCTATAGAAGCAACAGTAAACATAAAATCTCCAGACTTGATTGAATGCTTGCTAAATATTGTCAAGACTCCGAATACAGATATCTGGGTAATGGCAACAGCTGTTTCTGCACTAGGCAGAATAAGTCACCCACAATGCATTGATTTGCTTATTCCTCATTTAAAAAATAAAGATGCCAGAGTAAGAGCAAATACAATAGAAGCTCTTTCAACTCATAAATGGGAAGGTTTAGCTGACGCCTGTTTCTCAATGTTAAAAGACAGAAATGATCGCGTTAGAGTAAATGCAGCAATAGCTCTTTGGAAAAGCGGCCACTCTGAAGTTTTTTCTGAATTAGAAAAAATGTCTCACGATAGAAGCCGATGGGTTAGAGCTTCTGCAGTCTTCGCTCTTGGGCAGATTGATGACCCGGAAGGTATACCTATACTTATCAGAATGCTTCATGATAATGAAGATATGGTTTATAGAAACACTCTCGAAGCCCTTAGCTGGCATGGAGACCTTAGAGCGCTCATACCTCTTTTAAACGAAGCAAATAGAGGTCGATTAAAGCCGGAATTTTATGAAATGATTTTGGACAGATTTGCCCAGACAATAAAAGAATAAAGAAAACAGCCTGTAAAATGAAAGATGACAAAAAAGATTATAGAATAATTATTCAATATTCAGAATCAGGACCTGGCTCTAAAAAATACAAAATAGAATACTCTGCTAGTGCATATAACCGTTCTGAAGCTATTGAAGAAGCAATAAAAGCTTTTAATTCTTATTCTCAAAATAACAGCGCATCTTGGGTCAGAATTATGGATCCGAGTGCAACAAGATGCTGGCGAGTCTTTCCAGGAGACCCCAATACTCCATCTTTTATAGACGAACTAATCGACAAGCTTCCTGGCAATACAGCAGAAGAAACATTAAATCTTCTAAATCGCTTAAGCGAATTAGAAGATGCAACAGCCAGTTCAAAAATTACTTTATTAATAAAATCAGATAATATTGATATAGTCGTAAATGCAATTAACACTCTTGGGAAAATTGGCGACCCTACAGTCTTTTTTGCAATAAAAAATGCATATTTTCAGAAAAAAGATTCCAGAATCAGATTAGCTATAGTAAATAATCTTTTGAAGTTGGCTTTGCCAGATGACAATATTACAGGTCTTTATCTTGCAGCTATAAAAGATTCAAACACTAGAGAAGCCGTTTTCAACATAGAAGATGCTCGTTTAATACCTGTATGGCTACCAGAAATAACAAATGAAGAAGAATTTGATAAAGTAAAAAAAGCTGTTTTAAAATTAGGTAATGAATCCTTAAAAGCACTTATTGAATTAAATTCTAATCATCCTCAAGTTTTTTCATATGCTTCTCAGTTAGTTAAACTGCTTGAACCAATGGCTATGGAACTAGACTCAGACTATTTAAAGAAAGCTATTGAAAAATATAAGCTTTAATAATTTGATTGTATTTGCTGAATGTGATAGCATTTGTCATCATAATATAGACTTTAAATTAAATAATCAGGATAAATAAAACTAATAGGTCTCGATAGATATGAAAGAAAAACCCAACAAAATGAAAACTTTTGCCCTATATGTCTTTTTGGGAGTACTTCTCCTTTCTGTAATAAACTCCCTGGGTGTCAACCAGAGATACGAAAGAAAAGACTATTCATGGTTCATTCAGCTACTTAACAACGCAGATAATCCTGATGCTAGTGCAAAACTGATTTCTATAACAATAAACGACAGAGAAATATCAGGTAAATATCAGGAAAGCGTATCTCTTGAAAAAGGCAAAAACAGAATGCCTCAGGCTTTTCATACCGTTATTCCTGATGACCCAGGATTAATGAATCTGATAAGAAAAGCTGCTGCAGAAAAAAAATTAATAGTAAAAGCAGAACCTCCGGCTCAAATGTCCTGGTGGTTAAATCTCCTTATAAATTGGTTCCCTTTCATAATATTGATTGGTGCCTGGCTCTTTATCCTGAACAAAATGCAAGGCGGCGGAGCTAAAGCTCTTAGCTTCGGGAAAAGCCGTGCTAGAATGATAGATCCTTCGGAAAAACGTGTTCTCTTCAAAGATGTTGCTGGTATAAACGAAGCCAAAGAAGATCTTCTTGAAGTAGTCGAATTTTTACGAGATCCTCGAAAATTTACTGATTTAGGTGCAAAAATACCTAGAGGCGTTCTTTTATTCGGCCCTCCAGGCACCGGTAAAACATTATTGGCAAGAGCAGTCGCTGGTGAAGCAAGTGTTCCATTCTTTAACATCAGTGGTTCAGAATTTGTAGAAATGTTTGTCGGTGTTGGTGCTTCAAGAGTTAGAGACTTGTTTGACCAGGCAAGAAAAAATGCCCCATGTATTATATTCATGGATGAAATAGACGCTGTCGGCCGTCAAAGAGGCGCTGGCCTTGGTGGAGGTCATGACGAAAGAGAACAGACTCTGAATCAGATTCTCGTTGAAATGGATGGTTTCGACAACACTAAAGGCATTATCCTCATTGCCGCTACAAACCGCCCGGACGTATTAGACCCTGCTCTGTTAAGACCGGGAAGATTTGACAGACAAATAGTAGTAGACAGACCGGATATTCGCGGCAGAGAAGAAATACTACAAATTCATGTCAGAGAAAAACCTATTGCTGATGATGTAGATTTAAACGTTCTAGCCAGAAGAACTCCTGGTTTTGCGGGTGCAGAATTAGCAAATCTAGCAAATGAAGCAGCAATATTAGCAGCCAGAAAAGGCAGAAAAGTTATTCTAATGTCTGACTTTGAAGCCTCAATAGATAAAGTTGTTGCAGGCTCTGAACGAAAAAGCCGCATCATTTCAGAAAAAGAAAAGACCAATACAGCCGTTCATGAAATGGGTCATGCTCTTGTTGCACATTTTCTGCCAGAAACAGATCCAGTTCACAAAATTACCATTATTCCTCGTGGTATGGCCTTAGGTCTTACTATGCAACTACCTGTTGAAGATAGACTTTCTGTTTCAAGAACATATTTAAAGAATCAGATTTGTATGCTTCTTGCAGGTCGTGTAGCAGAAGATCTAGTATTTAACGAAATCACTTCTGGTGCATCAAATGACATTGAACGAGCTACTAAGATTGCTCGTAAAATGGTTTGTGAATTAGGTATGAGCGATGAAGTTGGTCCATTGCATCTTGCAGAAGGCAATCAGCCAGTATTCCTTGGCCGTGATTTCAGTACACGAAATGATATTTCTGAAGAAACTGCTCGAAAGATTGACGAAGAAATCAAGAAAGTAATTGATTGGGCATTCCAGGAAGCCAAGAGAATTCTAACAGAAAACAGAGAATTGTTAGACAGATGTTCAAAAGCTCTTCTTGAAAGAGAAACAATAAATGCAGAAGAGTTTGAAAAGCTTATTAAAGGCGAAGAACTAGAACCTTTGCCATCTTCTTCCAAGCCAGCAATAAAAACCACTTCTGAAGAAGAAGCAAAAGTTGTTGAAGCCAATCAAACTCCTGCAATAGAACAACAAACAACCCCAACAGACTCAAACAATTCTGAATCTGCTTCAAATTCTGAGTCAAAATCTGATTCGGACCCTGAAGCAAAATAAGAATAAATTAAGTACACTAAAACCAGCAGCTATAATTATATAAGCTGCTGGTTTTTTATTATCAATAAAAAATGGTATAACATTGACAGACACAGAGATTCTATGATAGTTTTTTAGGTTAAGTTATACAATGTACTCCAAATCAAGGAAAAGATAAATTAATGAAAAAAACTTTCGTAATAGATACTAATGTTATTCTTCACAACCATGGGGCAATTTTTTCTTTTCAAGAACATGACGTAGTTGTACCTTTAGGCGTTATTGAAGAGTTAGACAGATTTAAGGGTGTTAACGATGAACGAGGAAGAGAAGCTCGACAAGCTTCCAGAGACTTAGACAATCTTCGTGAATTAGGGAATCTGGCAGAAGGCGTAAAACTTCCCACCGGCGGAATTCTGCAAATAATGATAGATTCCGAATACGATATGCCTAGCATTGGCGGATTAGACGCAAAAAAAGTAGACAACCGTATTCTAGCCTGTGCTCTTACCCTAAAGAAGGCCGGAAAGAACCCGATTCTAGTCAGCAAAGACATTAACTGCCGCATAAAAGCTGATGCATTAGGTATTCAAGCTGAAGACTACGAAACCAACAAAATTGATATTGACGAACTTTATTCTGGCTGGAAAGAACTAATTATGCCAGCAGAAAAAATAGAAACTTTTCTTAGAGAAGAAGGACTTGAATATAAAGAAAACGACTTATTCAAAAACGAATTTCTACTGTTGAAAGCTGCTGAAAATGAAAACAAAACAGCTTTAGCCAAATATGACGGCATACAAAAGAAAATTCTTCCATTGTTCCACCTCAATTCAAGACCCTGGGGTGTTGAACCAATGAATCTTCAGCAGAAGTTTGCGATAGAATTGCTTCTTTGCAATGAAATTCAGTTAGTTACTCTTGTTGGACGTGCAGGTACAGGGAAAACCCTTCTTGCCTTAGCTTGTGGTCTGCAGAAAACTATTGATGAACACCTTTTCCGTAAATTGCTTGTCAGCCGCCCTATTATGCCTCTTGGTAAGGACATAGGCTATTTACCTGGCTCAAAAGACGAAAAATTAAGCCATTGGATGCAACCGATTTTCGATAACCTGGAATTCGTAATGGATCGTCTTTACAAAAACTCTGATGATGTAGACAAAAAGATCAGGTTCTTAATCGAATCTCAGAAAGTTCAGATAGAAGCCATAACCTATATCAGAGGCAGAAGCATTCCAAAACAATATCTTATTGTTGATGAAGCACAAAACCTTACTCCTCATGAAGTAAAAACAATTATAAGCCGCGCTGGTGAAGGAACCAAAGTAGTTCTGACAGGTGACCCATATCAGATAGATAATCCTTACCTTGACAGTTCATCAAATGGACTTAACTTTGTAATAGAAAAATTCAAAGACCATAATTTGTTTGGTCATATTATTCTTAATAAATCAGAACGTTCTTCACTTTCTGCACTAGCTTCAGAACTCTTATAATCATATCTAGTCATGAAAAAGAAAGCTATAACCTTTTTGGAAATTCTCATTGCTGCCACCGTCATGGTTGTAGCAATGATTCCAATATTTGGTATGCTTTCAAGACAAACAGTTGAAACAGATAAAAATGCTTCTCAAGCTTTTGCAATTAATAAAGCAACAGAAGTATTAAACACACTCTTAGACAATGTTTCCTTTGTAGCTATAAGAGAAGGCAATCCTGGCTATTTACGAATTGACGATTTACCCAAATTAGACAAATACAGTGATTTGGATTCTGACTGGGTAAGAAAAATGTCTTCTATTTTGTTTAATCACACACAACAAGAATCTAATGGCTACAAATGCAGAGGCACAGTAAAAGACTCTAAGGGCATAACTTATTTAATCCACCTAAGAGTTGAAGATGTTGTTTCAACAATAAAACACAACAAAGCAGAACAAATAAAAATTGGGGAAAGCTTTCCTAATTCCTACCCGAATGAATTTCCTGAACAGCAGGAAGTTAATTTTGCTTTTTTAAAAAATCCTTCAATAATAACCAGTAGCAAATGGACACAAGATTTTGCCGAATCTCCGAACGAAACCGGAAAACCTTTTACTGAATTAGATTTAAACAGTAAAGGAGTTTCGGAATCAAATTTAAATATCTATAAAGACGAAGGACTAGATACCTTAATAACAAGTAGAACCAAGCACTCTTTCATAAATCCGACAGCAGAAAGATTTACAGCAAAAATGGTTATGAGTAAGGTACCTTATCCTGTTGAAGAAAGTATGGCCTGGTGCCCATTTAAAAGATTAATTGTTCAAGTCCAATGGAACCTGGAACCCAAATATTATTCTGACCCCGAAAACCCGAAAGGCAATACTCAGAGAATCCACCTTATTGCAATAAAAGGGGATATAGACTCATGAAGATTTACGCTTATTCCAAAAAAGGGTCTGCCTTAATAATAGCCTTAGTATTCTCATTCTGTATGATGATTGTCGTTGGAGCAATGGTATTCAGACAGACCTCTACTTCTTCACACAATAAACTAACCTTATTAAATAAGCAGGCTTTCTTTGCAGCTCGCTCTGCAATGCAGCATTTCCTGCTGAAAGCGAAACTTTTTCCAACAGAACTCTATGATGCTGTTGAAATATCACAGGGTAAAAATCCTTTATTTAATTTCACTGAATTTCCAAGTGAATATCCTGACGGAAGGGACGCTTTTGAAGAATCTCTTGATCGAGCAAATCTTTATGTCAAAAAGGTATATCCACCTAACATCAATACCGAATTAACTCCTGAAGGAAAACCAAGATACTATTATATTAAACTTCCAAGCAAAAACAGCTTTCTAAGACTTGCTAGCTATCATAATCCAGATTACAGATTTCTAGCCCAAGACCTGGCAAAAAGTTCTCAAAATCAAAAATATACGGAGCCTAATGAGCCTAGCAGCGAATATAATGCATCAAAATATCTTACTTATTATTACAGAGACTGCACCAACTATCCAATAGACAATAAAAGTCTACAGCCCAATCTGGAAATTATAAAATCCAATAACATAAAGAACCCGAATAATTTTGACATTGCTGTTGAAGACGGTTATCCATATACGTTACGATATAGCGTAGCAGATGTTAGAGTCCAAGCGATTCAAGACATGAAAAAATATGGGGAAGAAGCAATAGAAATAACAGTTGAAGGCAGCGCAACCGATTTTCAAAATAAGGTTAACTCTCAGCTAATAGCACACACACAAAGAATCACAAGAAAGGGAAGCATTTAATGAATAAAAGAAAAGCTTTTACCCTTGTTGAAGTAGTTATTGCACTGGCTATATTCAGTTTGCTTCTGACAGGAATCTACAGAGTATTTATCGGTGGAAGCAAAACAGCTGGTAAAGGTCAATGGATAAACAACACAGTAGATCAGATGAGAAATGCACTATCTTTCATCAGTGCAGAAATAAGAAAAGCAACATACCCAACAACTATGTTTAAAAACACAATTTACGATCCATGTGACAATAACGACAAAAAAGTCCCAGGGAAATACTATTTAAGAATTCTGAAAGATGGAACCCCTATAAACGTTCCTTCAAGTGATAAGTTAAAAATTATGGATTGGTGTGTTTGCTCTTCAGAAAAACCGGAAGAAAACGAAAAAGGCAAGTTCATAAATCATCAACTATATTTGGTTTATAAAACAAAAACAGCTACTTCAATAACAGGTGATCTAGTTTTAAAAACAGAATCATTTAATTACACAACAGATTCAAAAAATAATTATGCACGGTCAGGAAAAATTTATCTTACCCCAATACCCTCTGAAACACGGGAAAAGACACTGGTTAATGATGTAGAAAGTGTAGAATTTATTGTCGGTGGAAAAATAAATCCTCAAAAACCTTTGGACTTTTTACCAATTTCGGTTAAAATACGTACGCTATATTCTAAAGACACAAAAGTCTTTAAAGAAAATTCGATTATGGCAACCCCACAAGTTGCTATAGATTTATTATAGGTTACAATATTTAATCATGGCAAAGCAATGGCATCAACTAGAAAGGCTTGACCACAAAGCTCTAAAAAAGCTGCAGTTAGAAAGAGAAAAAGCTGCTAAATTAGCAGCTCAGCAAGAATTACGTCAAAAAAGCATCATTATTGGTGGCGTAATAGTATTTGTTTTCGTTCTACTTATTGTCTTAGTAATTACAATTAAAAACAAGAAAGATGCAGAAAAAAGAGAACAAGCCAGAGAAAAGTTAATGTATACCAATATTACAGAATTTCTTGGAACAGTAGAATATCGAAGAAAAAGCGATTGGTCACCATTAACTAAAAACCTTAATTTTAAAGAAGATTATTCTTTTAGAACACAAGAAGATTCTTCATTATCAATGCAAATGCAATTTGATAATACAGTAAAAGTTTATGCCTCCAGCGAAATAACTGTTAATCCACCTGTTTTAGAAAAAAATGAACCCAAAATCAATAAGCAGGAAATTGAATTAACCAGAGGTGAATTAACAGCTATCATATCAATCGGTGGCAGAGGCTTAGTTCACATAAAAACCTCTAACGTATATATTGTAGCTCAATCCGGTTTATTTAAAGTTATTTATAATGATGAACAAGACAAAGGCGAAGTAGTAGTAAAAAATGGGCTTGTTGAAGTTAGCGAAGTTGGTAGCAGTGAAAAGCCTATAAAAATTTCTGGTTTTTATAAAGTTACCTTCGAAAAAGGAGAACTTAGTTCTCCGACTCAAGCAAGCGTAATACAATACGATTGGCATTAACAATTTTTTTACTTCTAACAATATCAATATTTAAAGATTTCGTTTATTCTCTGTCAACAAACATATTTATCATACTAATAGAAAACGAATAAAATGATTAAAATAGAAAAAACCAGAGTTCATAATCTAAAAGATTTAAGTGTAAATATTCCAACAAATGCTCTTACAGTTATAACTGGTGTTTCAGGCTCCGGAAAATCTTCTTTAGCTTTTGATACCATCCACGCAGAAGGTCAGAGAAGATACATGGAATCTCTTTCTTCCTATGCAAGACAATTTTTAATGCAGATGGATAAGCCAGACTGTGATTCCATAGAAGGCCTATCACCAACGATAGCAATTCAGCAGAAATCAACAAACAGAAACCCGCGTTCAACAGTTGGAACAGTAACGGAACTATATGACTATTTCAGACTTCTATTTGCAGCCATAGGCAAGCCCCATTGCCCTAAATGTGGAAAACCTGTGGAAAGTTCTAGTCCGCAGCAAATAGTAGAATCACTTTATAATCATCCGGATAAAACCAAAGTTACTTTGCTTGCCCCTGTTGTAAGAAGCAGAAAAGGTGAATATACAAAGGTTTTTGATGAACTAAGAAAAGAAGGCTTATCAAGAGTCAGAGTAGACGGAGACATGTGGTCTCTTGAAGATGAAATACCAGAATTAGACCGTAACAAAAAACACAATATTGAAGTAGCTGTTGATAGAGTAAAAATCTCTAATGAAAATAAAGAATCAACGGTTGCCCGTCTAACAGAAGCAGTTGAACTCTGTTTTAAACTAGCTGACGGCCATTTACTTCTAAGCGTCCAGGAAGAAAACAGTGATGAACCAGTTGAAAAGCTTTACAGCGAAAATCTCCGCTGTCCGGAATGCGATATTTCCTTACCGGAAATAAAACCGCGATTGTTTTCCTTTAACGCCCCTTACGGCTCTTGCCCTGAATGTAGCGGCATTGGTTACAAATTGGTAGTAGACCCTGATTTAATTATTCCAGACAAAACTTTATCAATAAATCAAGGCTGTATAACTTCTGAAAGCTGGTTTGACTCAAGCGTTTCACACCAATGGCTGGAAGGGCTTGCAAAAGCATATAAATTCTCGTTAGATACGCCATACAAAGATCTTCCAGAAGATATAAAAGATATTATTTTATACGGAAACGGCAATAAAAATATTACTATCAATTATTCCGGCCGCACCATGAAAAATGTCACTATGACAAAACCTTTCGAAGGTGTAGCAAATACTCTTGCCAGACGACACGCTGAAACCAAATCAGACGGAACTAGAGCCTGGTATGAAAAATTTATGCGTGAGCTTCCATGTAATAGCTGTCATGGCAAACGTCTTAACGAAATTGCTCTTTCAGTAAGAATTAAAGGTGAAAACATATGGGAATTGTCTCAGCATTCTGTTACAGAATTGGTTGATTTCTTCAATACTCTCAGTCATGAGTTGAATAAACGAGATGCCTTTGTTGTTAAAAAGGTTATGGAACAAATCACCAGCAGACTGAGATTCTTAAAAGATGTTGGACTAGACTATCTGAACATGTCTCGTGCTGCTTATACTCTCTCTGGCGGAGAAGCTCAGAGAATCAGACTTGCCACTCAGATTGGTTCAGCCCTTGTGGGAGTAACCTATGTTTTAGACGAACCCAGCATAGGTCTTCACCCAAGAGATAATAGAAAACTCATAGCTTCTCTAAAAAATCTTAAAGATATAGGCAATACAGTCATTGTTGTTGAACACGACAAAGAAATAATGACGGAAGCCGACCAGATAATAGATATAGGGCCAGAAGCAGGCGCAAATGGCGGCCAGTTAGTTTCACAAGGAACTCCCAAAGAAGTAATGAAAGACAAAAACTCAATTACAGGCAAGTATTTGAGCGGAAAAGAATTTATTCCTGTTCCCACAGAAAGAAGAGAAGGGAACGGCAAGGTCATCTCTTTAAAAGGCTGCACTCATAATAATCTTAAAAACATTGATGTGGATTTTCCCTTAGGAAAACTCATAGTCGTAACAGGAGTCTCTGGCTCAGGAAAATCAAGTCTTATAACCGACACCCTTTACCCCATATTAAGCAATCATATTTATAAGACAAAACACGAAACAGGTGCTTACAAAAAAATAATCGGAATAGACAACATTGATAAAGTTGTAAACATAGACCAAGACCCAATTGGAAGAAGCCCTCGTTCTAATCCTGCAACCTATACAGGTATCTTTACTCCTATCAGAGAACTTTTTGCACAAACTGTTGAAGCCAAAACAAGAGGTTACACAGCAGGTCGTTTCAGTTTTAACGTAAAAGGTGGGCGCTGTGAAGCCTGTGAAGGTTCGGGTGAACTTGTTGTAGAAATGCATTTTTTGCCTGATGTTTATGTTACCTGCGACCAATGCAAGGGCACCAGATTCAACGATGAAACACTTAAATGCCGATTTAAAGGTCTAAACATTGCTGAAGTACTGAATATGAGCGTCGATGAAGCTTTGCCTTTCTTTGAACCATTCTATGCCATCAGCCGAAAACTTCAGACTTTAAAAGATGTCGGATTAGGCTATATAAAACTAGGACAAGCCAGCACAACTTTCTCTGGCGGTGAAGCCCAAAGAATCAAACTAGCAACAGAATTATCAAAAGTTGCTACAGGTTCAACATTCTATCTTCTCGACGAACCAACTACCGGTCTGCACTTCAGAGATGTAAAAAAGCTTATTGAAGTCCTTAACCGTCTTGTAGAAAAAGGCAATACCGTATTAGTAATTGAACATAACCTGGATGTTATAAAAGTTGCCGATTACATTATCGACTTAGGACCGGAAGGCGGCGATAATGGCGGACAAATCATTGCGACAGGCACACCTGAAAAGATTGCCAAAAACAAAAAATCTGCAACGGGGCAATTTATAGCTCAGGAATTAAAATCAAAGTAAATAAAAAAACTCCTCGGATCATCATTACCGAGGAGTTCTTTTTTTGTTAATTTTTATATCTTAGTGCCGCAGTAAGGGCAACCTTTCCAGCCCGATTCAAGTTGTTTACCGCAAACACGGCAAGTTGCCGGTTTTAGTTGTTCAAGACAGAATGGACAAAACGTAAAGTCTTTACCTACTGTTTTTCCACAATGTGCACAGGTTATGCTGTTGGCCTTAGCCAAATGTGTCGGAATTGACGGTGTGTTAGCTAATTCAGAATCTTTATCGCCAATCTGACCTAAGGCAATAATGGCAGCGGTTCTAACTTCTTCAGATTCATCACCAAGCATGCTCATCAACGGAGCCAAAGCTCTTTTATCGCCAAGATTACCCAAAGCTTGACAAGATGCAGAACGAACAGAACTTTGAGTATCCTGCAAACATTTAACGATTTCGTCAAATATCTTTGGTTCCTGAGACTGTCCGAGAAGCTTTACAGACCAATATCTAGCATCAACATTCTGGTCTTTGGCAGCAGAAATGAGTTCATCTGAAGCTCCCAACCCCTGAACCCATATTGCATCTGCAGCAGCTTTACGGATTACCCA
>ONIU01000172.1 GCA_900317935.1 uncultured bacterium | reverse complement strand
TCCATATTTTAACAACAATCTAAAAACATCAGGATTTGGGTTTTCTGTTGCCATCATAAGTGGGGTACGACCATATTTATCTCTTGCTTCAAGACGAGCTCCGGCTTTAATCAAAATCTCGCATGTATCAAGATTACCTTGCTTGGCTGCTACAGCTAGAGGAGTAAAGTATTTTAAATCATCATTATCATTAATAATAGAATAATCTAAGGGTTTGAAAGGTTTAAGCTCTCTGATTTTTTCATTATCGTAAGGAACTCCAAAATCCAATAAGGTCTGCAAAATTTCCGGATTTGGGTTTCCAGCAGCAAAATGTGCTAAATTCCATCCACAATTATTATAAGTTTGTTTAATAGATAAACCTTTATTAATTAAATATTTGATTATTTCTGGATTTTTATTATTCATTACAAAATAAGGGAAAACATTATTTCCATAACAATCTTTTTCGTTAATATCGCCGCCTAATTCTAAGTATTCTTCTATTATTTCTGGATGGGGATTTGAACTTATGTCAAATAATAGAGAATTACCTTCCGGACTTAATGAATCAATATTAAATCCCTTGCTGACAAGATACTTTAATAAATCAGGATTAGAAGCGTTAGAACAAGCGAACATCATTAAATTCTGTCCACCTTCAGTACATTCATTTTTATATGGTAATTTTATATCATCTATAAGATGTTTTATTATTCTTATATCATTATTAAAGACAGACAGAAAAAGCAAACTGACTTCATAATTTGCTTTTAAATCAGCACCTTTTTCTTCCAAAAATTGAAGTATTTCAAAAGATCCACCGCCAACACAATAATGTAAAATAGAAAAATTGTTTTTAAGAACATCAAATATCAGATTATTATCTAGTGAATATAAATAGAAAAATACTCTTGAGTCGAAATATCCAGCAAAATTAGAAACAGCATTTAAACCGTTTCTAGTTAATTTTTTATATTCATAACCTTTTTCGATAAAGAGTTTAACTAACTCAAAGCAGTCTGGATGAGCATAACTGGTGTAAAAAACTTCATGATATTCGTAATCGTCATTACAATCTTCATCAGTCCCCATTTCATTTAAGTCAGCACCATTTTCAATCATCCTTTTTATTTCTTCAAAAGGTGCTTTATTAAGAATCGAATTCCAAAGTTTAGAATGTACATTATCCTCAACATTATTAACCTCTAAAGCATTAGCATTACAAGGTTGATAACCAACCGATGAAGAAATTTCATGGTTTATTAGATTATTTGTCATCATTAACTCCTAACTTAAAGAAATAGTAACATATTCTCTCTTAGATATAGTATATACAGAATAAAGACCTTATGTCATTCAAAATAATTGTATTTTCCAAAGAGTGTTTATTTATTTTTCTCCCTTAGGTAAACTACAGTTCAGAAAATCAAGTTTTTTGAAACGCGCCTTCCTTCAGCCAAATGTAAACCATTATTAAACTCAAAAGATCATTTCAGAAATGACTTTGATTATTTAAGCTTCTAAGATAGTCTTCATTCAAATAAATTATATTAATATTTTAAAAATTATCATCAAAAAAAAGCTGCAAATGAAGTTATTTAGGAGTGTCGTCATTACCGCCAAAAGATACTTTATTACCTGATAGCCAATTTTATGTATTATATAGCTAACCCAAGGCATATTCGATGCCTTGGGTTAAAGAACTAGTTTTTATCTTCCTCGCTTTTTTGTGTCTTCTTCAATATCTTTTTTCCAATTCATGGACATAGCTCTTTTTCCAACTTTAGCAAAACCAGATGTTATATTTGCTAAGGCACCCCAAGCTGTAGTTGTGCCGATAACATCTGACATATATGTTACTGCTTTATCAGCATCAATACCATAAGTATTAGCGGTTTCAACAGCATCCATATTTGCACCTAAGAACAAGAATTCCCAATCATGTTTTTGTTTTTGTTCTGTTATTAGCTCTTTAACCTTAGATGAAGAAAATTCTCGGCTGGAGTTTTCCTGACCATCTGTAATAATAACAAACATTGTTTTATCTGGTCTTTCATCTTTTTTTAAGTACTGTTGTGCGTATTTAATTCTATTTATTGTATTTCCAACAGCGTCGCAAAGAGCAGTGCCACCGCCAGGGCAGTAATCTTTTGTGGTCATATTTTCAATTTCAGAAATATTAACTCTGTCATATAAAGTCTTAAAAGTTGTATCAAACAAAACTGCTGTAACAAGAACATTTTCGCCTGTTTCACGTTGTTGTTTAATATTTGAGTTGAAGCCACCGATAGTGTCGCTTTCTAAGCCAGACATAAAAACCATTTCTGTTGTATTTGCCATAAACAAAACTCCTTTTTGAATTTTTTTACTTCCTACAAATACTATTCTAATGATTTTTCAACAAAAAAGGTCAATTGCGAAATGACCTTTATAGAATCAAGTTTTCAATTAAGTTCTCGTTTAAATAATATTATATAAATCTTGATTTTTATCATCAAAAAAAAGCTGCAAAGTTGAAGGAAGATTCAAAGATATAAGACTATAACTTGAGATATAAGATATAAGACCTTAAGTGGAGACATAAGATTCACGGCAAAGAACAATTGAGCAATAGAGTATAGAGTTTAGAAAAATAGACAAGAGAAAAGAAAGAAAGATCCTAGCAGAGAGCAGAATTATAATTTTAAACTTTTAATAATTCATTTTAAAACTTTACAGTGATGCAGAGCATGGTTTTTCAGCAATTTTAGTGTTTTCATACACCTTCTTGAAATAAAGTTAACAGACTCTGAAGAAAACTAAATCTCATTGTTTATGGAATAGCACTAATGAATTAATACATAAAAAAAACAGGTTTTCATTCATATTATGGTCTTCTGAATTAACTACATTATTATTGATATTTTCAAAAAAGTAATTAACTGGCAATAAAATAAATTGATTAATTTTATCGGTAAAATAATGGTCAACACCTTCTAAATAAGAGAAATGAACTTTTGGGTTCTTTAAATATGAATATTTTTTACCAATATCTATAAAATCATCTTCTAAACCATAAACAAGATCTAGTGATAAACCATTGAAAGACTTAATTCCTTTTATCATTTCATCTATATCATCAGAAAAAGGGGAATTGACCGCTAAAATTCTCTTAATTTCGGAATATCTATACCCGTAAAGCAAGCCAAGAGTGCCTCCAAAAGAATGCCCAATATAAAAAACTTCATATTCATTAAAATTTGATTTCTAAGCATATTCTTTAACAAACTGCATTTCAGATTCAAGAGAATATATAAATTTGGGAGTTGAAACAGTTATAACCGTACAGCCATACCTTTTGTTTAATAATTCAGCCATGTCTAAGTATTTATTTTGATAACCATAGATAGAACCATGTCTACCAACTTTTACAAATACAATTATATTGTTGCCATGAACAATTCCATAATCAACAACAGCATTATCTTGTACAACAGTTTTTGTTTCGTCATAAGTAATACGTGTTAAAACTTCTATAGAATTTAGTGCATCTTTTAAATAATTAATAATATTAGACACGATTTCCTCCATATTTTCCCTCATATCTACTTTCAAAAGCATTCAAAATTTGCAATAATTCTTTGGGTAAGTATTTAATAGCTTGATTTCTTAAATCTTCGGAAATACCGAAATGATACTCGGCAATACTTCCAGCAATAGCTGCCAGAGTGTCAGCATCTCCACCAAGAGATACGGCATTTCTTAAGCAGTCTTCAAAGTCTTTTGCTTCAACAAAAGACATTATTGCCTGTGGAACCGTATCTTGGCAAATTTCATTAAACGAATATTTTGCTCTAATACCATCAATAGTAAAATTCATTGGATAATAATTATCATTTATATAATCTTTTATTTCACGCAGGCTTTTACCATTTCTAGCGAGAAATATTGCTACAGCAGTAGCTTCTGCCCCTTTTAAGCCTTCTGGGTGATTATGAGTGACTTCAGTTACTTTTTGGGAAAGCATCTTTGCTTCATCAATAGATTTAGCTACTATGCCACATGGACTTACGCGCATCGCAGATCCGTTTCCGAAAGAATTATATGGTTGTGGATTAACTTCATATAACCATTGATTAAACCTTCCTCCGTATCCACCATTAGGATATTTTCTTCCTATGTATTGCATATTTTTTACAACCAGCTGGCTTAAGTCAGAATAGTCTTTGTTACATTCCAAAAAAGACTTAGCTATTGCCAAAGTCATCATGCTATCATCAGTAATAAAATTATGTTCAGACAAAAAAGGAAAATCCTTACTTTTAATCGAATTAAATTCCCATCTTGAACCTACTATATCGCCTACTATTGCACCTAACATTGCTTTAACTCCTTTTTAGTCACCTATTCAAGAAAACTATCTTTTATTAATTATATTATAAATTATATTAATAAAAATTAGGTAATTTGAGAAATGACCTTTTTAATTAATAAAGTTTGTAGTTATGATTTTGTATTTTCTGAATGGACTTCGTTTTGCTTTCAGCAACGCTTTGTTATCGCAGCGACTACGACTCGCTGGCATCCTGCCGCTCGCTTGCATAGGCACATCCTGTGCCTTATCGCAATTGTATAAAAACATTGATAGATTCATTATTTACCCCCTTTCTTAAAGGGGGATGTCATGCGTTAGCATGACTGGGGGATTTTTAATAAGCAAATAAAAACCTCTCTTTCTCGCTAAAGCTCGACTTCTCCCCTTAAAAAGGGGAGTATTTTATGGTTTATTTCTTCTTCAAAATGTAACTAATTGATTAACATTTACAGCAATGACTATTAAGACGGCTATAGAATATATTTACGTCATCGCAAACCGCAAGTTATACGTCATTACGAGCAGTCGAAGACTGCGTGGTAACCGTGGCTCGAGTTTTTAAATTCTTTCTGTTAATAATCTTTTTAACAAAGCTATCTTCTTTTTTTAATAATTTTAGAATAAATTATGGTAAGTATGGCAATAATAATTATATAGAATATTTTTAAAAAGTTTTGCGTTTTGATTATTTTAACGTCCAAATTAATTTTTGTATTTTTTCATTTCTCTACTTTTAAATTTCAGTTTATTCAACAGGTACAAGAGCTAAGCGAAAATCCATTGTTCTTCAGCAGGTAGCTTAAATTCATAACCTTCAGGCTATGTTTGTCAATATAAGCAGAGTCATCAGCAGAAAAAGCTATATTAGATGAAATAATAAAACAAATGTCTTTGACTTCGTCAAATCCACCTCCCCAAAAGCAAAGCTTTTGGGGAATATATTTGTTCTAGCCTAATCACTTAGTCTGTTCTTCAAACATTTTCTTGAAGTCGGCTTCGCTAAATTTAGCAGCTTCTCGCTTAACGTCTTCGACGGTAAGTTCTCTTTTTCCTGATGCCAAAACAGCATTAACAGCTTTGCCAACTGTCATTGTGATACCAAAAGCCAAAGGTGCACCAACCCAATTTTTTAGACCAGGTATTAATAAAACAAGACTTTGGGCAGCTAGTCTTCCACCGAATGAGGTTAATACTGGAGTTAATAGAGTTAACGCAGCCTGTTTTGAAAGCTCGACTCTATAAAGTCTGCCTAGATGTATAGTCATAGCTACTTGTATTGCAGAAATAGAAATAAAATCAGAACCAGGCAAAGGGTTTGCAACTACTGCTGCACCTGCCCCCATTGCGTAATAATTTACAATTCTGTTACCTTCTTCATCAAGCATCTTAGCAGCTCTTGCATAAAGAGTTTTAGCAGCTACAGGCAATAATTCATATATTTTATTTTTCAAAATTTTAACATTAAATGGAGCTCTTGGTTCATAATCATCTTCTTCGTCTATTTCTTGAGCAGGAGCCGCAAAAGGCACAATTCGACCACTTTCACACAAAGGCTGAAATTCTTTCAGACTGAATACATAATCGATATAGGTTCTAATATTCTTTTCTTTTTTCTTTATCGGATTATCAAGATTAAGACTTTCTGGTTTCCAGGATTCAACTGGCTGCATTTTGTCAATTTGATTTACAACTACTATTATAGGGAAATCCCTCAATTTTTCTTCGGCAAACCATTTATTAAGGAATTTGCATTCTGGTTCTAGTGCCCTATCGTCACACTTCAAAACGAGTAAAGCCATATGTGCTTCGTTAGTTTTTGCATACTCAATGAGTTTGTCTTCGTAAGTCATTCCATCTATATTTGCTTCACTAGTAGGATCAGCAAAACCAGGAGCATCTACAGCAACGATATCGCACTTATCAGAATGAAGTAGTCTTCTGTCGAAGTCTCTTGTAGTAGGAGTTACGCCAATATCGAATTTAGTTTCTCCAACAGTTCCATTAGAGAATAAAGCATTCAAAACAGAAGATTTTCCAACGCCAGTCTTGCCAATCATTAAAAGAGTCGGCTTAACTTCTTTACCAAGAAGCAAGCTGACCTGATCAAACATTTCCTGGAATGCTTCACTATTAAATATATCTTTTACATCTGTTTTGCCTATTTTAATAAGTTGATTGATACGTTCTTCGATCTTTTTGAAACCATCTTTTTGTTTTAATTCATTGAATTTATTACGTATTTCTTCGTTCATTTTTTTCTCCTTATATTATTTAATAAAAATTAAATTAGAGTGTTTAAAGGTCATAAACATCATTCTTTTTTAGGTAAATCTGTTATTATCAATATTGGAGGCTGAGGGTCTGCACAGACTGTTTTCAATAATTCTTTTAATTTTTTACCATTTTCTGTCTGAAGAAATTTGTTTAATTTATCAAGTATTTTAAACATCCAACATTCTCCTTTTTAACTAGTTTTTACCTTCATAATTAAGTATAAATCGAAGTTAACTTCTAAAGGTAATTTCTCAAATGACCTTTTCGCAAGATATAGGCAAAATTGCATAGGAAATTAGAGAAATGAGAAATAAATATTGGCAGAACAGTAACATTTAATTTATGTCCTCCTTTCAATTTTAATAAAGTTTCTATGTTTATTTCCGTTCAATTTAAATTATAAAAATTAAAAATTGTTTTATCATCAAAAAAAAGCTGCAAAGTTAAAGGAAGGAAGATTTAAGATATAAGACCATAAATGGAGATATAAGATTAAGGGAAAATAATTCTCAGTTTCCTAACGGTCAGAAAATATGACTCATGAATAAAACTCTCAATATCCAAATAATATAATATAACAGAACTAGTAAAATATATTTTTAGTAGCACCTTCCAGGTGCATAAATTCTATGTATCTAACCCTAGGGTGTCGAAGACACCCTAGGGTTAGATTGATATATACTCCTTCGCCTAGAGGGCGATACAAAAAACTAAAGTTCTATAAAGGACGCTACTTCTAAACTACAGATTAATATCTAAAAAGTATGCGTTTGTCTAGACCGAAGTGTAACTACTAAGCGATTCTACCTTTTTGAAATATGGTTGAATTCCCTAGAGCTGTTGCTTAAATATGTTTCCTCATATACTCGATAGTTTTGTAAAGAGTTACTCCATGGAAAATTTTATCAAGATTTCCAGCAAAATCAAGATGATAGCGGTTTTGTAGCATTTCTAGTTTTTGTTCAATAATGTCTTCTTTATTATTGTTTTTTTCTTCCCAAAAAGGATCAAAAGTAAGCTGTCCAATGAACTTACTAGAAAGGTTATAAACGCTGACACCGATTAAACGAACAGGTTGTTTTTCTACCTTTTTTAACATGCTTTCTGCAATTTGATAAATCTGACTTGGTGAATCACAGTAACTAATGGCTTGAGATCGTGTAATTGTTTTCATATCTGAATAGGTAATTTTTAAAGAAACACCATTACCATATAGACCAACTCTCTTTGCACGATGAAAAACACAGAACGAGAGCAGGAAAAGAACATCATCTAATAAAATATCGTTTAATACATCTTTTTGGAATGTGATTTCTCTACCAATAGACTTTGCGTCTTCAGCCCGATAAGTAATTACTTTTCGGTTATCTATGCCATAAGCAATCTGTGTAATCCATTGGCCTTGCTTGCCAAGCAGTTTAACAACTTCATCTTGCCTATCTCTAATATCTCTAACGGTATTAATGCCGATTGATTTAAGTTTTTCTTCAGTTTTTTCCCCAACAGTGTATATGACTCGAACATCACGGTCTATTATTAGGTTTACAAAATCTTCTGGAGTCTGAATTTCAAAATAACCGTTGGGTTTCTTCTCTTCGCTTGCTGTTTTTGCTGCAGTTTTAGAATAAGCAACCCCAATTGAGCAGGTAAGCCCTAATTCATCTTTTGTTCGTTGCTTTATAATCTGAGCTATTTCTCTTGCCCCATCAAAATCTTTGGCTTGTTCTGTAACATCTAAATATGCTTCGTCTAGTGCTATATATTCTGCTTCAGAAGCATAGGTATTCCAAATTTCATGTAATTTACTCGATACTGCTTTATATTTATCAAAATTTGGGTGTACATAAATTCCTTTTGGACAAAGGCGATAAGCTTCTTTAATATTCATTGCTGAATGTACACCAAATTTTCGAGCTTCATAACTGCATGTAGCAACAACCCCTCGTTCATTTGGGTAAGCTCCTATTATCAAGGGCTTTCCTCGCAAAGAGGGATTATCACGCATTTCTACAGAAGCATAGAAAGCATCCATATCAACATGAATAATTATCTGGTTCATTATATTATCTAAATGCCGCTTAAAAAATATCTTTGTTTTTCCAATAAAAGCATATAATTTTGCAAAAGTTTTATCAAACAAAAGTTTTTTATTAATGTTGTTTTAGATAGTCTCTGACATTTATAATTATTTTGGCTAAAATGGAATTAACTCCAATTTAGCCAGATTATTCTGAGATGTATTTAAAAAGGCACATAGAATTGAAGAATAAAAAAAGTTCCGACTATGGTTTGTAGTCGGAACGCATGGAAATGCATAATTAGTTGACTAATTGAATAAGCAATCAGTTATCTGTATTGTCGTCTTTGTCTCCGCCACAGCCGCCATTTCCATGACCGCCACAAGGTTTGTTGCATCCACCGCAGTGACCGCCACAGAAAACCATGGTGCTTTCTGAGAGACTTGCACTATCGTTACAATCACCATCACAACCACCATTTCCGTGACCACCGCAAGGTTTATTGCAACCACCGCAATTACCACTGCAGAAAACTAAAGTGTCATTGTGAGAGAAATCATTTGCCATAACTGGCATAGACATGGTAAATAAGCAAAAAATTGCCATCAATTTGATTAATTGTTTCATTGTATATCCTTTCAATTTAGATTTATCTAATATTATTAGCTACATCTAACTTAATTAGTTTAAGCTAATTAAAATTATGCATTTTCTTTTTGTCAAGGTTTCAAATTAATAAATTTAAAAGATTTAAAAGAATAAAGTATGCTAGAAATATTTATAAGAAATATTGGAAATAAAATAGTCTTTTTTATTATGTTTTTGGTAGGGTAATCTGTAACGAGTAATTACGTAGGAATCTGGTGTAAAAGTTACCATTTTGCCTATTAAACAAAAAGGAGAAGCAAGAAATTTATGAAAATATTATATTTTACAGCTACAGGCAATAATTTATCAGTTGCAAAACGTTTCGATGCCGAACTATTATCTATTCCGCAGATGATTAAAAATAAGAATTATCTTATCGAAGATGACAGAGTAGGCATTATTTACCCTATTTATGCTTTATCTGTTCCTCTTATAGTAAAAGAATATCTTGAAAAAACTGTAATAAAAGCAAAATATGTTTTCGTAATTGCTACTTATGGCTTTACTTCAGGTGCTTCATTGCATGAAATGCATAAAATTCTAGATAAAAATGGGAACCATGCTGATTATTATGAAAGCCTGCTTATGGTTGATAATTTCCTGCCATTTTTTGATGTAAATCAGCAGATTAATTCCATAAAAGATAAAAATATTGAAAATCGTCTTAATTTAATTGTTAACGAAGTTAAAGAAGGAATAAAAAAGCCAGAAAAATGTAACCATTTTGATAAGTTAATGTCTTTAGGCGGCAATATTATAGTTAATCGTATTATACAATTTATTCCAAAGCTGTTTCATATATCTAATGACTGCATAGGCTGCGGTATTTGCCAAAAGCTTTGCCCTGTTTCAAATATTATTCAGGGAAACAGCAATAAACCTCATTATTTAAATAAGTGCGTGGGTTGCCTATCCTGTATACATAATTGTCCGAAAAACGCTATAAATATGAAATTTCAAAAAAGTAATAAACGTTTTAGAAACGGTGAAACAAGCATAAAAGATATTATAGAGTCAAACAATACTTGGTAAAAATAGATGGTTTAAAATATAGTTTTCTGACAAAGAAAAAAACAAAGGTAGAAAATAATTTCCCAGGGCATCTCATATGCCCTAGGGATGGACTAAAATTGTTTCATCATTTTGGAATAATAAAAACGTTCTAACTTCCAAGATACTTTCTTTTGGTTAAACAAAGTTCAGTTATAAAATCTTTATCTAACTGGGTCTTTTTATAATCTTTTTTAAAGATTAAAACATCTTTATAGCTTTTATGATTGTCAGCGCAATCTATTTGAATTAAGTTAAATCGTTTTAAGACTTTGTCTGGAAGAGGAGAAACCCACATATAAGTTTCCAGATTTTCAGATAAAAGTTCAAACTGACTCCCTCTCTCAAAAACAAAGATTCGTCTTTCGACATATTCTGGCAATTCTTCCTTTTTAACGAAAGAAAGAGGTAAAGAAGGAACATAAGGGTCGGCATGAGCTATTTCTATAAATGGTTTTAAATCTGAAAAATGTATAGATTTTTTTGATGCCAATTTGCTTTTTGCACTAGTTACCAGAAGGAAATGAAACTCGGTTATTAGCTCATAGTCTAATCCTTTTTCTTCCAGTTTATCTTTAAAATAGCTGTCATAATTGGAAGAGTATCTTATTATACCTAGTTTATAATCAGCAGTTAGAATATTTTTTATTGCACGCAAAGAATTTGTTTCTTTATAGAAAATTTCACAGGGCTTTTTTGATAAGGATTTCGAAAAGTTAGTAAAAGCTTCTGAAATATAACTTGCACGAGGGACAGATATTGAAAAGCTTTGTTTTGTAATAGCGTCTTTTTTGAATATATTTTCAACATACTCTATTTCAGATAGTATTTTCTTAGCATATCCGATTAATTCTTGGCCAGCAGGAGTCAATATCATTCCTTTTGACGTTCTGTCAAAAATTGCTATTCCTAAATCAGATTCAAGTTCTTTTATGGAACGGCTTAAGTTGGGTTGTGCCATAAGAAGATTTTCGGCAGCCTTGTTTATGGAACCCGTGTTCGCGATTTCTACAGCATATTTTAAATGTGTTATATTCATTGGCTCATTAATTAGTTTTTAATATTTTAGAATTTATTATTTAAAGGCTAGCACAGTATGATTAAAATGTAAATTAAGATTATAATAACAATTGCATAAATAGCCTAAATGCAAAACCAAGCATATTGACGCCCATTAGACTAGCGTTTGGAAATTTTATTAAAAAACAATCCTATATTATTCATATGAAATAATGTAGAAATAACATCAAATATCACACTAAAAGATATGAATATTTTAATAAGTTTTACACTAAATCATACGAATATTTTGTGAATAATAACCTTGTTTTATATGAAACTACCTCTTTTTGAAAATAATGATTTCTGGCTCAGACCCGTTACAGCCGTATTCGCAAACCAGTAAAAAATTACTGTCAGCAACCAGACCGAAGCAACGTTTTCCATCTTCCTTTTCAAGCTGATAACCTAGATAAATATTATTATCGTTAAGTAGTTTTACTTTTTGCCCACTTGGTAGACTATATTCTAAATTCACAAAAGAACCACATAACTGGCATAATTCTGTTACTTTTGGCATATCAGGAATTTCAAGTGCGTTAAATTCTTTTATCAATTCAGCTTTAAAATCATCAAAATATTTTTTGCCACCAATCTTAAAACATTCTGCTGCAACACAATTTCCACCCCAAGGATGTCCATCTGTTTCTACGCACCCTTTGCAGCTATTTTTTCTGCTGCATCCACTGCAATCTATTCCACATATCGTTTTCATAATTCTTCCCCTAAAAATAACTTCTCTTTAATAATAAAGCATAATCCATCAAAGAAAAACTAAATTTAAGAGTTTTATATTGTAGTTTGTAGTTATTGTTTTTATTGTTGCTAACGATAGTTTGTGGCAATCCAGAAATTTTTTTTGCCAATTGCCTAGTTTTTAGACACCCTCCTCAGAGGCTGTCTAAAAAGTACAAACAATAATTAATTACTATATCTTCATTCAAATAATTTATC
>ONIU01000120.1 GCA_900317935.1 uncultured bacterium | reverse complement strand
GTCGAGGCTAACGCCTCGTTGTGGTTGGTGATTGGTGATGAGTGATGAGTGAGCGGACAGTAGACGCGAAACCTTCTATTCTCTGCACAAGGCTCGTTCCCTCAAAGTTTATCCGAAGGTACAAATTTACAGAGACCGCGGAGGAGAATAAGGTTGAGCAAGCAAACTGTCCGACTGAGTTGTTATAAGGGTGAGAAGAGTTGGATGGGTAGGTGAAAACTGAAAACTGAAAACTGAAAACTGAAAACGGAAATCTGAAAGGTGAAAATTGAGAAATGAGAAATGAGAACTAGTTGCCGGTTGTCGGTTATCGGTTGCCGGTTAAAAATAGTAGTTTGATGTTACTATTAACTGAAAACCGAAAACAGATAACTGATTTGAGAGATGAGAATTGAGAAACGAGAGATGAGAGATGAGAGATGAGAAATGATAGATAAGGGGATTGGCTTTAACTTAGAGATTATCCTTAGATTTTATTGGTGTGGTTGTTTAGAGCCTTCAGCTCTTGGTGTGATTGCTTGATTTAAGCTAAAATAAGTATCGATTGTTTCAAATTTTATATAGCTTACAAAACTTCGCCTAGACAATAAAACCTATCACGCCTCACACCAAACACACCGCCAAACTTTGCTTGGCAATGTGGTTTGGGTTAAGGTTATGTTATATAAATATAAGCTAAAATTCTTAATTTACTTCCATTTTCTTTCTATATGATTCCACTGATAATTGAATTTTGTATTATTATTTAAAACATTTACAATAGGTTGTAAAAATAATTTTAAAACATTAATCGTTTCAGAAAATGAAACATCTAAGGATACTTTTTTCTTTTTAATAAAATTGTTCCATCTTAGTTGTCGGGTTGAATCTGTTATATAATCTGGCTCAAAAATAGAGATATCATCAAATTCTGTTTGCCTATATAAAAAAGTTTCCTTAATTGATTCTAGTAATGTGTTACCGTCAAAATTTTGTTTTGTAGCAAACACATAAATATCATAAAAATCTTTAAATCTACTGTTCATGTAGCCGAGTGAAACTATAGCCTCAAACTTTTCAGCTATACAGGTATAAATAGAATAAGCATAAATTTGTGGTATTTCTTCATCAGAAAACAAAACGGGGTAATCTATCAATATTTTCGGTGGAAAAACTATATCGCCAAATCCTATATCTATAGAAATTGGTATTCTTGTTTTATCTAAAAAAGCGAATATACTAACATTTACTCCGTGATATTTATTCAACTCTGTAATATTCTTTACTTTTAGACTCTTTAAATCATAAACGATTGTAGAATCATTTGATAAAGAGAATATATTATAAAAAATATTGTATATTTCTTCTAAATCATTTCTTATATTTTGTGCAAGCAAATCAATATCAGATGTTACCCGAGGGTATTTGCCTTTTGTTAAAGCGTATAGAAATATCCCTCCTTTTAAGGTAAACTTTTCTTTATAATCAGACTTGGATATCTTAGCAATAGTTTTTTCTAATCCATATAATATTAACAGTTCTTGAAATGGCTTATTTGTTTTTATGGCAATATTTTTAAGCTTTTCTTTAATTGAAGCTGGAGATTTCATATTAGAACCTCCATATAAGTGTTAAGTATTTTTTCGCAGTTAAGAAGTTTTGCATATTGATGGAGTTTGTTAAGGTTATGTTGAGGAAGTGATAGATAGTTTAATAGGATCTCTTTGGTTTGTTCAATACCAATTTTATTTCTATAATAGATAATGTCGATTACAGTTTTTTCTATATCATAAATTTTAAATTCGTTTTCTGCTTCTTTTTTCTTAATAACACCAATTTCTGATCTTTTTTTTGAATAATAAACAATGTTTATTGGTGGCCATTCAGGGAGGGTAGAAACTTTATGACTACGTTCTATGGCAACATTTATTTCATTTGGAATATAAGTTGTGAGATTATAATACACCGCTGCGCTCATAAGACATATTATACCAAAGGGAACAAATGCTGTTACGTAATAAAAATCTGATTCCTGTCCCTTATAGTTAGTGTTTTCATATACATTATAACTTAGTTTCTGTAATTTGTTTTGTTTAACTAGTTTATTTATAATGTAGTATGATAAATCTAAGGATTTTAGTTCTTTTATAGTATAAAGTTTTTTATTGTTAGATAGCAAGGAATCTATATTCTTGGTCATATATTTCTCCAAGAATTAATTATAAACAATTATTAGAAAAATTCAATAGAATTCTGCATAATTTATTAAGTGCAGAAATTTATTAAAAAATTAGACTATGGTAATAGATGTTATTGGTTGCCAGTTGTTTGTTGACTGTTAACCGATAACTGAATTAAGTGTTACGCTGCGCTGTGTGACACTTCGTTGTGGGACGACAGCTGACGCTGTCTGTGGTAATTGTTCGAATTGTTCAAGGTTCGAAGGGTTCGAATTGTTGGAGTTGTTAGAAGAGTTAGAATAGTTGATATTCTTTATTCTTATATCTTATATCTCAAGTTATGGTCTAATATCTTAAATATTGTATTGGTTGTTAATGTTTCTTTTTAACAGTTTGGTTTTGAATATTTGACTAAATTAATAAAAAGAGTTAATTTGTTGAAAAGTTAAATCGCAAGCGTCGTAAGTTTTCAGTGAGAAAGATATGTTATTTGCAAGAAATCATTATTTACAACAAATTATAGATAGAATGTGGGACGGGCAAGTTAAAGTTATTACTGGAATACGAAGGTGTGGGAAATCAGTATTACTTTTCGAATTATTTAATAATTATCTTTTAAATAATAAAACTCCTTCTGAAAATATTATAAGAATAGAATTAGACAAAAGAAAAAATGCAAAATTCAGAAACCCAATAAGATTGTCAGAGTATATAGAGAATCTTGTCACTAATTCCAAAGAAAAATATTATGTTTTTATTGATGAGGTTCAGTATTGTAAAACAGTTCCCGATACAGAAGAAGCAAACGTTACAGTAAATATCTACGATATGCTTAACGAATTGAAGGGATACAAGAATCTGGATGTTTATGTCACCGGGAGCAATTCTAGAATGCTTAGTCGGGATATAGAAACGGAGTTTAGAGGTCGCGCTTCTCAAATACATATATTCCCATTAAGTTTCAAAGAGTTTCATAGTATTTATAATGGAGATGTTAAAGAGGATTTAGAGCTTTATATGCTTTATGGAGGGATGCCACATCTTGTAAATCTAAAAAATAGCAATCAAAAAAAAGATTACCTTTCTTCACTGTTTGATGAAGTCTATTTAAAAGACATAATTGAACGTAACAGTCTAGGAAGACGTGACGTTCTCGAAGATATACTAGATTATTTAAGTTCATCTATTAGTTCATTGACTAATCCTAATAATATTACTAACTCGTTGAATAGCATAAAACATTCAAATGTCAGCATTAATACTGTTACCAATTATTTAAAATATATTCAGGATTCTTTTCTGATAAATGAAGTAAAACGATATGATGTAAAAGGGAAAAGGTATTTTGATTATCCAAACAAATACTATTACACTGATGTGGGTTTAAGAAATGCTAGATTGAATTTTAGACAATTTGATTCTGGTCATATTATGGAAAATATAATTTATAATGAGTTAATATTGAGAGGATATTCGGTTGATATAGGTATTGTAACCGATAGAAGAAATCAAAACAATGTCCAAAAGGAAATAGATTTTGTTGTTAATTTCGGGGATAAAAGAGTTTATATTCAATCATCTTACGAAATTAATAGTTTAGAAAAACAAAATAATGAACTAGATTCTCTAAGGTTAACTAAGGATTTCTTTAAAAAAATAATAATCCAAAATGATATTCCAGAAAGCTATTCAGATGAGTCAGGAATACTTCATTGTAAGCTGATAGATTTTCTCTTGAATGACTATATTCTTTTTTGAATTATCATAAAACTCTAAAAACATAGAGCCAAGCGAAGCTTGGCAAGGGATTAGGGTATAGGGCGCAGGGAGAATTGAAAACTGAAAGCTGAAAACTGAAAATTGAGAATTGAGAATTTAAGCTTTGGTGATTGGTGATGAGTGGTGAGGTGAAAACGGAAAGTTGAAAATTGAGAATTGAGAAATATAAGATATAAGATTGAAGAAGTGGGACACTTTGTCATGGGACGGCAGTTAATGCTGCCTGTGGTAGTTGTTTATAATTGTTCGAATTGTTAGAATCGTTGGAATTGTTGGAAGGGTTGGAAGAGTAGCTGAAAACTGAAAACGGAAAACTGAGAGGTGAGAATTGAGAAATGAGAATTGATAAATGATAAATGATAAATGAGAAATGAGAACTAGTTGGCGGTTGTCGGTTAACTGTTGCCAGTATAAATAGTAGTTGGCTGTTACTGTTAACTGACAACTGGAAATAGGTAACAGATATTAGAATTGAAAATTGGGGAGCTTGGAAATGTAATAAAGTTTTTCTCTGTCGAAATATCTAAAAGTCTTAACCATTCTAATGACCTTTTCTTTTTTGAAGGTTTTATTTATTATTCTATAGCAAGATTTTTAATAGCAGTCTTAAATTGTGAGACTGTCATTCCCATTTCTTCGGCGGCTTGTTTTAAAGATAGAATACTTTTTTTTATCATATTTGCAAGAAGTTCAAGCTTCCCTTCTTTTGTAAATTCTTCTTTATCTTTTTCCCTATCGAAATCTCTAAAAGTTTTAACCATTCTAATGATCTTTTTTTTGAAGTTTTATTTATTATTCTATAGCAAGATTTTTAACAGCAGTCTTAAATTGTGAGACTGTCATTCCCATTTCTTCTGCAGCTTGTTTTAAAGATAGAATACCTTTTTTTATCATATTTGTAAGAAGTTCAAGCTTACCTTTCTTTTCACCTTCTTTTATAAATATTTCTTTATCATTTTCTCTGTCGTAATCTCTAAAAGTTTTAACCATTCTAATGACCTCCTCTAAATCTTGAACCTTTTCATACTCAGGCTTGTCATAAGCAGAAGAAAGGTATCTTAACAAAAATGTGATGAAAGTTTCAAATCGTAGTTTTTGCTTTTCATCTTTGATAAGCTTTTTAACTTTGTTAATAAACTTATAGAACTCTTCAGAACTTAATGTTCTTTGTAATTTCATAATCGCAACTACAGAGTTTGCTAAGCCGTCAAATACAGTATCTTTTTCGTTAGATTCTGGATGTATTTCGTCAATGAAATAGTAGCTTAGTTTCGGAACATATTTTGACATTTCATCTGGGGCTTTTTCAACCATGTCTTGTATGTTCCTCTTGGCAGTCCAATACTTTTGCCCGTTATAAAGCACAATAGGAAGAACTACAGGCAATTTCTTCCTTTTACCATAATTAAGTTTTTTATTACTAAGAAGGTTCAAATAAAGCAATGAAACATAAGACATTATTCTTACAGGCATAGCTTTATCAATTTTATGCTGGAATTCTATCAATATATAGACATAAACCCATCTGTCGCGCCATTTTAAACGCCAGATTATATCATCATGACGTTCGTTTTTCTCTTTTTCAATAAAAGAGTCGTTATCTCGTTCCAAAGTGCTGAAATCAAACTCTGAAACACAGTCTAAAGCAACAAAACCCTGAATAAGATCTTTCACATTTTCAGGGTTAGAATAGAATTCTTTATGTGCTATGTCGTGCTTTATCATGACTAAATTTTAGCAAGATAGAGCGATTTAGTCAATAAGATGATATTCCTATAGGTAAGACTGTTGGAAGAGTTATAAGTGTTACGCTTCGCTGTGGGACGGCAACTGACGCTGCTTGTGAAAATTGTTATAAGAGTTGTCGAGGCTAACGCCTCGTTGTGGTTGGTGATTGGTGATGAGTGATGAGTGAGCGGACAGTAGACGCGAAACCTTCTATTCTCTGCACAAGGCTCGTTCTCTCAAGTTTTATTCGAAGGCAGAAATCTACAGAGACCGCGGAGGAGAATAAGGTTGAGCAAGCAAACTGTCCGATTGAGTTGTTATAAGAGTTAGAAGTGTTGGAAGAGTTGGAAGGGTTAAAAGTGTTACGCTTCGCTGTGAAACAATAGCTGCTGCAATCTGTTGGATGTCTCACAGTGGTAAATTGTTTTTAGTTGTTGATTATTACTGTTAACTGACAACAGAAAACTGATAACTGATTTGAGAGATGAGAGATGAGAAATGAGAAATGATAGATAAGGGGATTGGCTTTAACTCAGAGATTATCTTTAGGTTTTTTGGTGTGGTTGTTTAGAGTCTTCAGCTCTTGGTGTGATTGTAATGCTATAAGCTTTAAGCTTCAAGCTATACGACTCGCTTGCCATCCTGGCGCTCGCATGAACTCTCAACATCCTGTTGGTCGTAAGTCAGACAAAAGCAATAATAATAATAAATATTTTTTCTTGCTATGACAAAGAATAAATTATAAAATGTCAGTGTAAAATAATCAAAATTTGTCAGTGTAAAGGTCAGTGTATATGAATCTTGGAAAAGAAAATGAAGAGATAGAATTCAAGAAAAGCACTTCTGAAACAAAAGAAGGAATCCAATCAATTTGTTCCATGCTTAATAAAAACAAAAAGGGAAGTCTTTATTTCGGTGTAAAAAACAATGGAGAAGTAGTAGGGCAGCCAATAGGCAAAGACACCCTAAATAAACTGTCTAGAGATATAAGCATTAATATTGAACCTTCTTTTATTTATTCCATTAACGAAAGAAAAAGTATAGACGGAAAGAGCTTTATAGAAGTTTCTTTTTCTGGTGAACAAACTCCTTATTCTGCCTATGGAAGATACTATATTAGGTTTCATGATGAAGATCGTCAGATGGATAACCAGATGCTTAGAAAATATTATTATGAAAATAATAATGATTATTCTGAATGGGAAAAATCTGATTCTGGCGTAAACACTGCTAATATTAATGTTGGGCTGCTGAAAAGAATTATTGATGAAGCCAACAGAATAAAAAGAATTAATTATAAGTTTAGTACAACAAAAGAAATTTTAGGCAAATTAGGACTAATGTTTGATAAGACAAAGTTAAATAATGCTGGAAATGTTCTTTTTTCAAAGAATAGACCAGTTGTTTTAAAAATGGCTGTCTTTGCTGCTGAAACTAAACTTACAGTAATTGATTTAAATCGTTTTGAAGGAAATGTTTTTGAATGTATAGAGGAAGGTATTAATTATATTGCCAAAAATATTAAATGGGGAGCGGAGTTTAGCGGAAAATCAAGAAGAAATGAAATCCCTGAAATACCAATGGAAGCTGTTAGAGAAATAGTAGTCAATGCTTTCAGCCATGGAAACTATCATTCAAGAACAAATTTTGAAATTGATATTTTTTCTGACAGGGTTGTTATTTATTCACCAGGACATTTTCCAAAACCATACAAACCAGAGAATTTTGCCTATGATAATTTAGAGCCTATTCCATTGAATAATATTATTTCAAATGTTTTATATAAAAATGGTTTAATTGAACAATTTTCAACAGGATTTGAAAGAGTTTTTTCATTGTGTCATGAACAAAACATAAAATACGAATATGTTGAGACAAATGAAGGATTTAGGTTTATTTTCTATCGAAATACCAACAACAGTATAAAGCTTTCTATTACAGATAAAAAAATACTTAATATTATAGAGAACAAAGAAAATTTAACTGCTGAACAGATGGCTAACAAGCTAGAAATTAATATTAGAACCGTATATAGAAGCATTTCTAAACTTACACAAAATAATATTATTCAAAGAATCGGTTCAGACAAGAATGGCTATTGGAAAATAGTGTAAACTTGATTGAAGAGTTCAAGGTTCGAATTGTTAGAATCGTTGGAATTGTTGGAAGGGTCGGAAGGGTTGGAAGGGTTGGAAGAGAGCGACAGAGCAACAGAGCAACAGAGCAACAGAGCAGAACAGCGACAGAATACTAGAGCTGACAGTGACGCGAAACCTCTCAATTTAGAGGTAAGAGATAAGAGATGAGAGATAAGGGAATTGTTTTAGGTTCACTACAAGTCTTCAGACCCAACTTTGTAAATGCTTTGCAAAGTTCTCAAAAATCCCCTTACGACTCGCTTACCCTCCTGGTGCTCGCTTGCATAGCCACCTCCTGTGGCTAAGATTGCTTACGCAATCTTTCCCCTTTAATAAAGGGGATAATTAAACTGAGAGTAGCAGAGCTTGGTGTAGTTGGTGATGAGTGGTGAGTAATTTAGTTGAATAATCACAATTCTAATCTTATATCTTATAACTTAAAATATGCTATAATAATGATAGTTAGTATTTGAGGTAGGCCAATGGGAATATATGTAAATCCGAATAATGAAGCTTTTAAGTCTGCTTTGCGTTCAAGAATCTATGTAGATAAATCTATGCTTATAGATTTCACGAACTCTGTTCTTTGCACAGAACAAAAGTATATTTGCATCACGAGACCTAGACGTTTTGGAAAGTCTATGGCTGCAAAAATGCTTGCTGCTTATTATAGTTGTGGATGCGATTCCAAAGATTTGTTTTCCAACCTCAAAATAGCAAAGACCCCTAACTATGAAAGCGAACTCAACAAGAATTGTGTTATAGCACTAGATATTCAAAGATTAAGGTCTAAGGCAATCGGATTAAAACAGGATAAACTTTTATATATACAGAAATCAGTTATTGAAGAATTAAAATTAGTTTTCCCGGATTGTGTTGATGATAAAGATTTCTATCTCCCGCAGGTTCTTCTTAACATATATGCCAAAACAGGCACTCAGTTTATTATAATTACCGATGAATGGGATTGCTTCTTAAGAGAAGACAAAGAAGATAAAGAATTGATCAAGAATTATCTGGAATTCTTAGGAGCGATGTATAAAGGCAGCGAATCGGATTTGTTTTTAAAACTTGCTTATATGACTGGTATACTTCCTATAAAACAATATGATGTTCAGTCTAAAATGAACAATTTTTGGGAATACACAATGCTAATGCCAAAACCTTTAACAGAATTTATAGGTTTTACAGAAAAAGAAGTTAAAGAAATCTGTGATAATTATAATATAGATTTTGACGAAACAAAACGATGGTATGATGGCTATGATTATAGTGATGTCGGAGCGATATACAATCCAAATTCAGTAGTAAACGCTGCATTACGCCAGACTTATGGAAGTTATTGGACAAAAACAGGTACATATGAAAGCATAAGAAAAGCTATTGATTACGATTTTATAGGTTTAAGAGATGATATTATTTCATTGTTAAGCGGTGAGCGAATCACTGTTAGGACAATTAATTTTCAAAACGATCTTACCAGTCTTAAAAGTAAGTATGATATTTTTACATTACTTATACATCTTGGTTACTTAGCTTATGATTATAACAACAAAGAGGTATACATACCGAATAAAGAAATTGCAGAAGAATTTGGAGTAGCAGTAGAAGATAGTCCAAGAATGTCAAATATTGCGAAAGTTCTTGAACGGTCTAGAAATCTTCTTGTTGAAACAATCAACGGTAATGCAGATAAAGTAGCTGAAACTCTAGAATTAGCTCACGAAGACGAAACTTCTGTCTTAAAATACAACAATGAAGAATCATTAGCTTGTGCCATAAATATAGCTTATTACTATGCTAGAAGCGATTATCTTATGGTCAGAGAATTTCCTTCAGGGAAAGGCTTTGCTGACTTGACACTTATGCCTAGCAAATTCTGCGATAAGCCAGCTATGATAATAGAATTAAAAGTTGATAAAGACGCTGAAACAGGTATCAAACAGATAAAAGAAAAACGCTACCATGGCAAGCTCAAAGAATATTTAAATAATATTGTTCTTGTTTCTATCAATTATGACAAAGAAACCAAGAAGCATAGTTGTATTATTGAACAACTTAGGAATTAGGTAATCTACAAGAGCTGAGATTTGTGATAGTGAGCATATAAAAGAAACGAAATATCAAAAAGCTTTAATTATTATAATGACATTCTCTAAGTCTTGACCTTTCATACTTTAGTTTGTCTTAAGCCAAAGAAGTAAATAGAACTCCCTGTTATTATCTGAATAAATAACATACAACACAGCTAACTCTATCTTGACTAAAAGCCGCTAAGTGATAAAATACCAAGTCATTGATGGAGATATTATGAAGCAGAAGAAAATCGCACTAATTAATGATATTACGGGCTTTGGAAGGTGTTCTGTCGCTGTAATGGCGCCCATTGTCTCGGCTATGAAAATTCAGGCTGTGCCTGTTCCAACAGCTATTTTATCAACTCATACGCAATTCCCTGTATATTTCTTTGATGATTACACGCCTAAAATGAAAGACTATATACAGACTTACAAAGATATTAATCTTACTTTTGACGCTATCGCCACTGGTTTTTTAGGCTCTGAGGAACAGGTTGATATTGTTATAGATTTTATCAAGTCTTTTCATACCAAAGATTCGTTTGTGCTTGTAGACCCTGTTATGGGTGACTATGGCAAGCTATACAAGACCTACACTCCAGCAATGTGTAATAAAATGAAAGAGTTGGTGCAATATGCAGAAATCTTAACTCCAAATCTGACTGAGCTTTGTACATTGCTCGATGAAAAATACCCTGATGAAGGCAAGATTAGCTTGGAAAAGCTTGATTCAATGTGTGAAAAACTTGCAGAAAAAGGGCCTAAGCACATAGTCGTTACTGGAATTCCTTTTAATAAAAAACAGATACTTAACTTCATTTATAACACTGGTGAAGATTATCAGATTATAATGTCTGATAAAATAGGCGATGACAGAAGCGGGACCGGTGATGCAGTAAGCGCTATCATAGCAGGTATGTACCTGAACGGTCACACTTTATATGAATCAGCAAAAAAGGCGACAACTTTTGTTTCCAAGTGTATTCAGTATTGTGAAGACAATAAGGTTCCTAATTATTGGGGCTTATGCTTTGAAATGTTTTTGAAAGACTTAATGGAGGATTAAGAGATGATTCTATATTACGTTACTGGTAAAGAAGGGGAAGAAGGCTATCAAGACCTGGCAAAATGCGATGATATTAGAGGCAAAAACGTTTATGTCAATATGACCAACAAATGCCCTTGTAGTTGCACTTTCTGCTTAAGGCAGACTAAGAAAATGTTTGAAAGCAATACTCTGTGGCTTAAAGAGGGTGAACCTTCGCTGCAACAGGTAAAAGATTTGATTTCAAAATATGATTTGAATCTCATTAATGAACTGGTTTTTTGTGGTTTTGGCGAACCATTGGAACGCTTATATGACATTTGCGAACTTATTGATTATTTGAGAAAGGCTTACCCTAACCTGAAAACCAGAGTTAATACAAATGGTCTTGCTAATCTGATTCACAATAAAGATATTACGCCAGAATTGAAAAACAGATTTGATACGGTTTCTATTTCGTTAAATGCTCCCAATGCTGAAGAATACTTAGCTTTAACCCGCTCTAAATTTGGCTTGAAATCTTATGAGGCAATAAAAGATTTTGCTGTTAAAGCTAAGAAATATGTTAATAAGGTTGTATTCACTGTTGTAGAAAAAGTCATGTCAGAAGATAAAATAAAACTTTGCCAGAAAATTTGCGATGATTTAGGTGTAACTCTCAGAGTAAGACCCTTCGAATCATAGTTCGCTTGCCTTAAATAAAAAAAGGCTATACTTTTTATGACAAATGTGTAGACTTATATCAACTATCATCTTTTAAAAGCGGACAGTTGCTTGCTCAACCTTATTCTCCTCCGCGAAACCGCAAGTTAACCGTCATTGCGAGCCGAAGGCGTGGCAATCCAGAATAATCTTTGAGGGAACGAGCCTTGTGCGGAGAATAGAGGTCTCGCGTCTTCTGTCCGCTCACTCACCACCTACCACCAACCACTCACCACGCCAAGCTTCGCTTGGCATTGTTTCCCACTTAATTAAAATAAGATGTACTATTGCTAAGTCTGTTCATTTTCATTATACTTAAAAAATCAACTTCGATAAAATGTAAAAAAGAGGAGTTTAATATGTTGAAAAAACTTTTGGCGGTTGCCATGGTTTTGTTTATTGCCAGCAGTTGTTTGGCAGCAGAAATAGATTCTGCTAAGTTTAATAAAGCATTAAAAGAGTATGCTGACGCTATTTCCCAAGTAAATTATAACGTTAAAGGAATAGACTGTCATAATGAACCAGAAGCTTTAGACATAGCCTTATCTAATGCTGAAAAGGCAGAAAAAAATATGGAAAACATCATTTCTTCTCTTACAGAAGAAAAGGATATTTCAACAGCTTATAATCTTACTGTTGCTTTTTCAAAAAAGTCAGAATTGAATGAATACGCTGCACAGCGTGTTTTCAAGATGCTTCATTCAAAAACCAATTATCTGTCTACAGATAATAATCAGATCAGCAGCAGCTTAGATGAAAAGATTACAAAGAGAACTGCTCAGGCTCCGGCTGCTAATTCTCAGAATCTTATGAAGAAGCGCCATAAACGCCTCATCATGATTGATACTCCAATGGCAGAAGCAATTGTTTGTTTCGAAGATACTGGAACCAACAGACGTGTAATCAATTTAAACAAGATTTTCAAAAGACACGGCTGCAAAATCATTTCCTCTTATGTTAACGAAAATAAAAAAGGCGATAGATGCTGTTATTACTTCACTGGTAAAAAGTATGTTATCGATGCTTTGTTAGGTCATTTTGACGGCAGCGTAGTAAATTCTGACCTTAAAGCTGCAGTTAAAGTAACTACTGGTGGTTTTTGGGGCGGAAAGAAAAATTACACTTTCTATCTTGGACCAAAACGCAGCAACAAAGATGTAATGGGTGAACTTGCATGGTATAAGACAAGAATAGAACATGATCATAGGTTCTAAGGAAACCGTTGCTGGTATTCAGAAACTCCTCTTCAAGAATGTTAAAGTTGAAGTTTGGGTCTTTGCAGGCGATATGACTGAAGCTGATTCTATTTATCATAACAAGCTTGAATTAGGCGATATCTACATAGATGCTAAATAAGGACAAAGGAGAAAGAAAAATGAAATCAAATAACATTATAAAGACTGCTTTGGTTCTTACATTAGCTGCTTCAACCTGTGGTTTTGCCGCAAATGAATCTGATATAGAAAGCTTGGAAAAACAACTTATTTTTGTTGAAAACCAAATGTTCACTCCCGAACTTCGTTTGGATGACTTACACAAAGAACGTTCACAATATGACGGAATTAGCGGTTGGTTTAAGGGCAGCAAAAAGAAAGCTCTAGATGCTGAAATATCAAAACAGGAAGCAGAAGTAGACAAGCTTTCTGGAGATATGAACAAACTCTCTGCTCAGATACAGTCTATGGTTTTTGAAGTAGCTAAGACTTTTGAAGCCAAAGGTAACTATGATAAAGCTATAGAATACTATATGAAGGTCAGCAACAGAACAGATACTGTTCGTGCTAGAATCGCAGCTTGCTATAAAGCTAAAAAAGATTATCAGCAGGCTATTAGATGGTTGTTGGATATGTCTCGCACAGATTCAACACTTCTAGAAGTTGTAGACTGCTATCATCTTGATAAATGTCCGAAACAGGCTATTTCCTGGTTGTTTGAAATATTGGAACCCTTCCAGAATAATGCTGCTGAAAAGACTGCTCTTAAGCTGATTGAAGAATATAAATACTCTGATTTGCTTTATGATTATCCTAATTATTACACAAGACTTTCAGATATTTATATTAAAAAGGCTTTTTTAAATTATAAGAGTAATACCAGCACTGCCGCTTCTGACTATAAGAAAGCTGTAGATCTCCGTTGCAAAGAAAATAATGGAACTCCTTCAACTGTAAGCATGAAAATAGTCAGTGCTTATCAAACCAAGTATACAGAAGCTTTAGAAATTCTCAATCGTCAGAAAGATGCTGCAGAACGCAATTATCAAGATAAATTGAGAAATGCAGAAAACGAAATAGATGATGCAGAACGCCGCTTAAGAAGAGCTATTGGTGATTCTGAAAGACATTATATGGATATGGTCAGAAATGCCGAAATGGCACTGAAACGAGCTGAAGATAACTTAAGAAAAGTTGAAAGCAATCCAGAAGCTACTCAGCAGCAAAAAGACAATGCCAGACGTTCTGTAGATAATGCTAGAAGAGAAATAGATAGAGTAAGACGTGATAAACCAAGAATCATTCATGATTATTTGAGACCTTATGAAAATAGAGTTAGAGAAGCTCGTGACGACAGAGACAAGCTTGTTAGAGACAGAACCAATATAATTGAAAAATATATCGCTCCATACAAGAAAGCTGCTAACGAAGCTAAGGATATGATGGCAATCATCAAAAACCTTCATAGCGCAAACTTCTGATAAAAATTAAATTTTCGTAAAGAAACAATCTCTCAGATTTATGAGAGATTGTTTTTTTATGTGCTATTGATTTTTCTAATAGAAATGGTTAAGATAAAAGCTATTATGATAAGAAATGTACATTGTAAAGCTTTTATTCTAGGTTTATTTCTTCTGTTAAGCCCTTTATGCTGTCCGGCTATAGATACAAGTTCCGGGCCAGTTTTTTTCATTGGAGAAGACATCATTCATCCGCAAGGTCTGGTTGTGGCAGTAAATGAAATATCTAGAAAACCTTACACAGAAGGATTAGGCAACTCTTTGCCAAAAGAAGATTTAATACTGAATCTTACTTTAATGAATAATGGTACTAATGATTTAACAGTAAATTTAATGGAAGATTTTTCATTGGATATGGGACTGCATCATTATAAACCCATAGGTGATGAATATTCTAGAGTTAAAATGGATAGCGCTAATCTTGGGGCTGGTACACAAACCCGGGTTAATTTAACTTTTAGAGTTAGTGCTGAAGAAAAAAGTGCTCCAGAGTTGATTTTTAATTTTGACGGCTCAAATTTAAGAATAGTCTGCGATGAACAGTTAGGTAAGATTGTATCAGAAGGAAGCGTTTCTTTCTCTTCAAAAGAAGATGTTGCGAAAGCAGCTAAGATTCTTGTTGATGCTGGTAGACTTACGGCCGCTAAGGGGCTCTGTGAATCTATTCTGATTCGAAATCCAAATGACTGTCAGTTCTTGTTGTTGATGGCAAAGATATACAGTGCTGTGGAAGATGATGAACAAACAGCTTTTTATTTGAAAAAAATAGATGTTACTAGAATGAGTGGTGCTGATGAAGCTGAAGAAGCAGCAATAATGGCTAATTCTATTGGTTATTCCGATGTTGCTGTTTCTATTTTATCTGCATTTGATAATGCCGGGTTGCTTAATGATAACCAAAAAGCTTTGCTTGCCCGCTCATATTACTATGAAGATCAACTTCAGCCCGCAATCAATATTTTAAACAAGCTTTTTACTTCTGGTTATAGCAAGCCTGTTGCTTACTTTACAATGGGTAATATTCTCAATAAGGCAATGGATTATGAACAGGCAGTTTATTACTGGGAAAAAGCTGTTGAAGGTGATCCAGAATATTCCGAAGCTTTGTTCAATATTGGTGTTGGTTATTATAAACTTGGAAATATAAACAAAGCTCGTGAATATTGGAATAGAGTTGTTTCCAGTAATCCTGATTCTTCAACGTTATCAGCGGCTGAAGAAGCTTTGCGTGAAACAGATGACCTATAAAGTTTCTTAGAGCGTGAATACATGGATGCTTATCAAGTAAAATTACCGGTTTTTGAAGGTCCTTTTGATTTGCTTTATCATTTGATAGAAGAGCAGCAAATCGATATTTATGATATTCCGATAGCAAGAATTACAGAACAGTATCTTGAGCATATTCAGATGATGGAAATTCTTGATATGGAAATCGCTTCTGAATTCTTAGTAATGGCAGCAACATTGATTGAAATTAAATCAAAAATGCTGCTTCCTAAAGAAAAACCCCAGGAATTTGAAAGCGGCGATGAGTTTATTGATGAAGGATTCCAGGAAGAAGATGCTAGAACTCAGTTGGTAGAACAACTGTTAGAATATAAGAAATTTAAACTTATGGCTCAGGAACTGCGCAATATGGAAAGTGCAGCCTCTAGAATCTATACTAGAACTTATGATATAGAGCGCCAGCCTGAAGAAATTCTGGAAATAAATATAGGGCCCGTTGAACTACTTGATATCTATCATACAATAGTCCGACGCCGATTGATGCCCCCGATACACAGAGTAGTTCTAAATAAATTAAGCATCATAGATAGAATGAAAGAAATTCGAAATATGCTTAAGAAGTTTAAAGGGGAAATAACATTCGCTAGATTGTTGCAAAAAGATAATTCTCGTTACGAAACGGTTTTGTCTTTTATGGCTATTTTGGAAATGATTAAAGACGGTGAAATCGGATGCAGTCAGGATGGCAATTTTAAACCAATTTTAATTATTCCTCAGGATAAGAAGAAAAAAGCAAAGCTTAATGAGCAGATTCATGACGAAGAAGATCAGCCGGATGATGTTTCTAAAATGCCGATTGCAAAAGCTATTAAGCGGTCAGATGACGATATCAGGTCTATTAAAATAAAAGATATACCAGAAGAAATTCTCAAGTTTAAGACACCTTCAGAGATTGCTGCAGAAAAAGCTGCTGCTGAAGCACAGGCTTTGGCTGAAAATGTTCCTGTTACTCCCGATTTAGAAATAGTTAACGAGCCAAGTGGTGAAGATTCTGAAACTCCGATTAACGAAGGATAGCCTTTTTCCTGGAATTAAGAAAATAATAGGATAAAAAACATGGACGAATATAAAGATTTAGAAATGGCTTCAGATGCCGAAAATGAACAAGATCTGAATAAATTGGATGGGGTTAATGAATCAGAAAAAATTTCTGTTGATGGAAATCTTTTTGATGAGGCTCCTATAGCTGATTACGATTCTCTATGTGCTGCTTTAGATGGTATATTACTTGTAAACAGCAAGCCAATCACTTATGAAAAGCTTTCACAGGTTCTTGGTATTCCTATAGAAAAGGCAGAACAGTTAGTTTTGTCGCGTAAAAAAGATTTTGATGATGACCCCAAATGCGGAATTCAGATTGCAGTTTTAGAAAACGGTGTACAATTTGCAACAAAAGCTAAGATTTCTCAATTTATTCAGAGATTAGATGGGCAAAAATTAGTTTCTCTTTCTTTGCCAGCATTAGAAACCCTTTCTGTTATTGCCTTCAAACAGCCTATAACAAAAGCTGAGATAGATGCTATACGTGGAGTTAACAGTGAAGGTGTTGTTAATACATTACTAGAAAAGAAATTGATTTATATTTCTGGCGAAAAACAGGTTTTAGGAAAACCAAGGCTCTATTCTACTACTCAGGATTTCTTATATTATTTTGGTATGAATAGCTTAAAGGAATTACCTGTTCCAACAATAGACATAAATGAAGCATTAGCTTCAGAAGCTCAGAATCAGGAATTAATCGAACAACAAAAAGTTGCTGAAAAAGATTTTAATACAAGTCAGGGGTTTGTGCCGATAGAAGATAAAAATAACGATTTGGGTGAAGTGTCAGAAAATGAAACAACAGCTTCAGAAGTGACTGAAGAAGCTGTTGAGGACTTGTCTAACAGTGATCTTGACGAGCAGATTAATGATGATACGGAACCTCAAAATACTGGAGAATAGAATTGTCTTCATCGCCATATCTTAAAAAGGTTCTTGATAACGGAATAACGATTGTTGCAGAAAAAATAGATACAGTTCAAAGTATCGCATTAGGAATGTTTGTTCATAGTGGTGTTATCTATGAATCAGACAAAATGCATGGGGTTTCTCATTTTATAGAGCATATGCTGTTCAAAGGAACAGTGAAGCGTACAGCCAAAAAAATTGCCAGCGAATTTGATAGAATCGGCGGAATTCTTAATGCTTTTACATCAAAGGATTTCTGCTGTTATTATGCGAGAGTAGTTAAAGATAAGCTGGAAAAGGCTATTGATGTATTAGGCGATATGATAATGAACTCTCAGTTCCCACAGGATGAAATAGAAAGGGAACGCAGGGTAATCTTAGAAGAAATTAAAATGTATGAGGATTCACCTGATGAGATAATTCATGAGCTGCTAGGCCAGAATATTTGGAAAAAAGCTAAGCTTGGCCGACCAATTCTTGGAACCAAGCGAACAGTCGGGGCGATGACCAGAGATGATATTTTCGAAGTTTTTGAAAACCAGTATGTTACTGAAAATCTTTTGATATGTATTGCAGGAAACTTTGATTGGAACAAGCTCTGTCTGATGATTGACAGAAAACTTAAAAATATGCGAAGAGGCTGTTTTAATCGAAAATTGCAGAGAATCAAGCCTTCTTCAGATGCTTCCGTATACGTAAAAAATATGGAACAGGTTCACCTTACTTTGGGAACAGAAGGCGTTTCTTTTTCTGACGACAGACGTTTTGCTTTAACTATTTTAAATGCTGCTTTCGGCGGCGGAATGAGCAGTCGTTTGTTCCAGGAAGTTCGTGAAAAGCGCGGCCTGGCTTATACCGTATATTCTTATCATACTTCCCTTGCTAACACTGGTCTGTTCGGAATTTATGCTGGCACTTCCATGAATCAGCTTCCAATGGTTTTGGAAGTATGTCGCAAAGAAATGGAAAGGTTTAAAGATAAGGGAATCAGCACCAGAGAACTTAATGCTACCAGAGAACAGCTTGAAGGAAACATGCTTCTAGGTTTGGAAAGTATGACGAACCGTATGAACAGGCTTTCTATGGGCTTTTTATATAATGTTGAACCATTAGCTCCTGAAGACACCTTAGCTCCATATTTGGCTGTTACAACCGATGAAGTGAATAAACTGGCGGCTGATTTACTTGATGAAAAGAAACTTGCAGTAACTATTATTGCTCCAACGGCGGATATCGGACCAATCCTTGAGCAAGCCGGTTATAGCAGAAGAAAAATAGAAATATTAAAAGCAGAAAGGATAGAACAATGACAAAGGAAAGAATTAATGCTTTAAGAAAACAATTTACAAATAATTACGAAGCAGTAATTATTACAAACTTAAATAATGTTAGATATCTCTGTGGATATACAGGTTCCAATGGAACATTAGTCATTAGTAAAAAAGCCGCAATGTTTTTTACTGATTTCCGTTATCAGGAACAGAGCCAGCGAGAAATTAACGGTTGTGCCCAGATTATTATCTGTAAAAATGGCGAAGATAAAGGTGTTTTTGAAAAGATTAACGAAATGGGCATTAAGGCATTAGGTTTTGAAAAGTCTTTGGATGTTGGAAGATATTTGCAGTTTGCTCAACTTTTCAAGGGCGATAAGCTGATTCCAACGGAAAATCTTGTTGAAGAATTGAGACAGTATAAAGATAAAGAAGAAGCCAATGCCCTTCAGACTGCTTTTGATATTGCAGATAACTCTTTGGCAGCACTTCTTGATGATATTTGCTTGGGAATGAGCGAAATAGATATTGCTGCTCTTCTTGAATTCTATATGAAGATTAATGGTTCTGAAATGCCTAGTTTTGATACAATCGTAGCTTCTGGCCCAAATTCTTCCTGCCCGCATCATCAGCCGACAGAAAGAAAAATTCAGAATGGGGACATGCTCAAAATTGATTTTGGCGCAACCTATAAGGGATATCATTCCGATATGACTAGAACTTTCTTCATTGGAAAAGCTTCCGCAAAATTCAAGAAAATATATAAAATAGTTGCAGAAGCTCAAAGAAAAGCAATCGAAGCTATTAAGATTGGTGAAGAATGCAAAAAAATCGATGCAATTGCTAGAAAAGTTATTACTGATGCCGGTTATGCTAAGAATTTTGGTCATGGTTTAGGACATTCATTTGGTTTGGAAATACACGAAAAGCCTGCTTTTTCACCACTGAATCCTAGCACTATACAGGTCGGACACACTTATACAGTAGAACCCGGAATCTATTTGCCTGGTTGGGGTGGAATCAGAATAGAAGACTCCTTTATGATTACTAAGGATGGATTGCATAGATTCACTAATTTCCCTAATGATTTAATTGAATTAGACCTTCCGGTTTCAAAAGAAAATTAACCTCTATGTCTCTTTATAAACTATATTTTTAGATGATTTCTCTAAAATATAGTTAATAAAGAGACAGACTTTGCCGATAGGCTAGGTGTAAAAATATACTGGAGGTTGTTTATGAAAAAGTATATGCCTAGCTTGAAGGCTTTAATTCCATTCGGGATACTTTGTGTCCTAGCTGGTATTTTTTCTTTTTCAGCTAACGCAGACTCCACAATTACTATTCCTATTCCAAAGGATTATCCGGATCGCAAAGTTACTCTTTCTTTAAGAATTCCAGCTCAAACTGAACCTTTAACTAGAAAAGAACAGTTAAAACCTGCTATTACATCAAATAGAATAATAGTCTGGAATTCCCAGCCATCTCCAAAACTTGCAAATGATGATGAAATACATGCTGTTTTTGCAAGAATGGAAAAAAAAGGTTGGGTTAAAACTTTATCTAATCATGCAGCGGTTAGAATGAGGCCTTTGGAAAAATATTATGCGATTCAACTTTTAATTCACATATGTAATAATGTTATTGAATTCGGGCAGTCACCTAATTTCAATAATTCTGTAAAGAGAGTTAATTTAACATCCTCTGATGTTGAAGATCTTAGAAGAATGCTTAAACGTTTCGAAAGAGATGTAGTTTTATTCTGTGCTAACCCGCAAAAAATGGATAAAGATTTGTTAATCATTCAGGAACGTTTGAAAAAGAATACTAAAGGTATCCTCAAAGTTATTCGAGTTGAAGGTACAGAAGATGGTGCAACTGTTATTCATATGACAGTCGATTAAAGCTAATTGTAGAGATAAAAATCACCTGATAGTATCAGGTGATTTTTTTTTTGTAAAAAACATTAAAAAAATCTGCTAATCCAATTGACGACTAATTATTGTTTCAGTATAATTGTACAAATCATATAACCCTCGGAGGGAAACAATGCGTTTTAATAGGATAGGAAAGGTTTGTTTTGGCGTTGGCTTAGCGATTATGATGTCGCTGGGTGTTTCATATGCTGATAATTTGGAAAATGAATTTAATAAAGGCTTGTTAAGCCTTTCAAAGGACAATTATACTGCTTCTCGTTCTGTTACAGACGATGCAAAAGCCGTTGTTACTGCCTTAGCTTACGGAAAAGATACTAATGCTGTAGATTTTTTCAGAAAAATGTTGGTTAAAAATGTATCAACAGCATCTGATATTGATAATGCGGTAATGCTTCTTGCTGCCTATGGTCATTCTGTTTCTAATGCAGAAGAAAAATCAGCTTTTTATCAGGCATTAGATCTTCTCGAAGAACGAGTAAAATATTTGGCTTATACAGAAAAGCCCAAACTGGCTTCTAAATTAGAAGATTTTCCTGTAATTCGCAAAGAATTTAAAGAATTTCATAAAAATATAAATATTAGTAAATCTGTTAAAACTGCTACTAATAAAACAAAAAGAACTAATAATTCTGTAAAACCTGCTGCAAGAGTAAAAAGAGAAGCTTCAACAGCAAAGCTTGGTGCTAATGTAGCAAATGGAAAAACCACATTCTCTGTATATGCACCAGAAGCCACTGATGTAAAATTACATTTGTTCCAGAATGCTACCGACAAAAAGGGTAACGTAGAACAGATGAAAAAAGGTGAAGATGGTGTTTGGAAAGTAACTGTAAATGGTGAATTATATGGCACTTATTACGGTTTCACAGCAGACGGTCCACAAGGTCCTGGCTATTTGTTCGATAAAACCAGATTGCTTTCTGACCCATATGCTTATGCAAACTATAATCATAACGGTAAATCTATTGTTGTAGATAGAAGTTATAATTGGAAATGCACAAATTTCAAACGTCCTGCTTCTAAGGATGCTGTTATTTATGAAATGCACGTAAAAGATTTTACTGCTCATAAGAGTTCTGGAGTTAAGGAACCATATAAAGGCAAATACTTAGGTTTGCTTCAGGGAAAAGGTACAAGCAAAGTTCTTGGTCACTTAAAAGAATTAGGTGTTAATACTATTGAATTGATGCCAATTCATGAATATGACAATGATTTTGCTGGTCATCCAAATCATTGGGGTTACATGACTACTCATTTCTTTGCTCCTGAAACAGCTTATGCTACAAAACCATATGGTCAGGCAGTTAAAGAATTAAAGGCTACAATAGATGGTCTTCACAGTGAAGGTTTTGCTGTAATTCTTGACGTTGTATTCAATCATACTGCTGAAGGTAATGAACAAGGCACACCAATTAACTTCAAGGGTTTTGACAATGCCGGATATTACCGCTTAATGCCAAATGACAAACAGTATTATTGGAATGGAACCGGCTGTGGTAACGAAATGCACACAGAAAGTCCAATGTGCCGCAGAATGATTCTTGATTCTCTTAAATATTGGATGACCGAATACAAAGTCGATGGTTTCCGTTTCGATTTAGGAACTATTATAGACAAAGGCACTATGCAGGCTATTATAGATGAATTGCCTTCTACTACAATCCTTACTTCTGAACCCTGGGCTGCTGATTGGCAGAGAAATCAATGGGCAAAAGCTG